>JAEZNC010000088.1 GCA_023441905.1 Bacillota bacterium
GAGTGAGATGTTGTCAACGGCTTTCACCCGTCCGCCGTACGTTTTTGACACGTTTACAATTTCAATCATATAATACCTCCAATTTCCTTTTGCCTATTAAGTATAATATTTCTCGCGGGCTACGTAAACTACCAAACCGCGCGAAGATACCCTATTTTTACAGTTTCACTGTATTGTGTACGCTCGCCTTCTGCGGCAACGGCAGGATTATAAACCTTACACAAAGAGGAAGGTCAATACCCCGCGTAGAAAAATATATCCGACAAATAAACAGGTGACATACTTTTTAAAAAAAGGAATCGTTTTTCCTATCAAACGCAGCTCATTTGGCCATCCGGTCACTGCGTCGCGCCGAGCGCAGTAACGGCGGTAAAGCGGCGCAGGATCTGTCAAATTCTCGTCCCCGATATCTCTCGCGCAGCGCGTACACCGCGATAGCATAGATAAACGACGGCTGGCGCAGCATTCGTGCAAATTGTGGTTAGATAAACACATCATGATTTCAATCAGCCTTTTGCGGGAAGCCACGGCATCTAACACCAAAGCCTCCACCTGATGCATACTTTCCCGATTGATATAACAGGGGTGCAGTTTAACCAGTATTCTCATGTCTCTTCTTATGGTAAGGTCCGCGCTATGCTTAATATGCAATTATTCAGACGCGAAACATATAAAAAACGCCTGCCCATTGGTGCAGACAAGCGGTTTTGAACCGGTGGTTTAGATCTGTAATGTACCGCCCACCTCAATAGTATTCTTTCCTTTTTCCTTGGCGCGGTACATCGATTTGTCCGCCTGGGCAATGAGCTGCTCGAGGCTCTGCCCGCGCTGCATCTGCGTGATGCCAAAGCTGCACGATACGTCGATACGCGCGGAAAACTCATAACCAGTCACCGCATCCCTGATGCGAACCGCCAGCCCGCGAGCCTGTTCGGCGCTCATACACGGCAGCAGCAGCACAAATTCATCGCCGCCCCAGCGAACACACACGTCATTGTCCCGCAGGTTCGCCCGCAGTATCTGGGCAACCTCATAAAGCACCGTATCACCGACGAGATGCCCGTGGCTGTCGTTGATCAGCTTCAAATTATCCACATCCATCAGCACCATGCTGAGCGGCAGATTGTCCTTTTCGCAGCAGGTCAGCCATTTTCCCGCTTCCTCTTCGAGTTTCACGCGGTTGCCGATCTTGGTCAGCGGGTCCGTGGAATAGATACGCTCGAGCTCTGTTTTGGCCACAAACTCACGGTACTGATACTTTTTAAAAAGCATCGTGAATATGGCACCGACTGCGATCTCAAAAGCAAGGTAAACGAGGCCTGCAATAAAATGCCCCGACGGCAAATATTCGATCCGGATCCGGGCCAAAACGAGGAACGACGCCGCCGACACGACCGATACGCCCAACCCCAGCAGCCAGACATTGGGCACCACAAAGATCATCAATATGATCATCATCACACCAAGCATCTGAATGAAAAAATCGGGTTGGGAATATAGCCGGAATACAAACAGGAAAATGAACAAAGCACAAAGCTCAAATATTGTGATCAATACTGACCGGGAAAAAAAGCTTTTGAGCCTTTCGATCCAAAACAGCGAACCCAAAAGCGCTAATGAATAAAGTAACCGTACCCCAATAACCAACCAGACAGAATCCGCCTGCAGGTTAGCCAGATCAGGAATCAGCAAAAACAGATTGAATGCAGATACAAACACCGCAAAGAACCTGTATGTCGGCAATGTCGTGTCCAGCCGGTAGTTTTCAAACGCACCCTTTGCCTTGCTTTTCATCAATAATGCCATCTTTCGTTGCTTATGAGCCACCGCCCATTGTTTCCGTCCTATTTCTTCAATATCAAATCCGCCACGTAGAGGCCATGGGCGGCAGCGTGAGAAAGCGACCGCGTAAAGCCTGCCCCGTCTCCCACGGCATAAATATCGGTGCAGCCCTTAAGCGCAAAGTTTTCGGACGCGGGCCTCGCGGAATAGTACTTGCATTCAATGCCGTAAAGCAGGGTGTCATGATTGGCCGTGCCGGGCGCTATGCCATCCAGCGCGTGCAGCGTCTCAATGATGTTATCGAGCTGACGTTTGGGCATGCAAAGGCTTAAATCGCCGGGAACCACATCAAGCGTGGGCACCGTCGTGGAGGCTTTGAGCCGCGCCGCGTCGCTGCGTCGTCCGGTCTCCAAATCACCGAGGCGCTGCACCAGCACGCTGCCGCCGCTGATCAGGTTTGCCAGAGACGCCACATAGCGCGCATACTCGATGGGATCTTTAAACGGCTGCGTAAACTTAATGGTACTCAGCAGCGCAAAGTTTGAGTTTTGAGTTTTCTTATCCTCGCCTTTATACGAGTGCCCGTTTACGGTCAGCACGCCGTCCGTATTTTCCATCACCACGTTGCCGCGCTCGTTAAAGCAGAACATGCGCGTCACATCACCGTAGCGCTTGCTCCTGTACCATATCTTCGGCTCGTATATCTTCTGTGAAAAATGCTCCCACACCATCGCGGGCAGCTCAACGCGCACGCCGATATCCACCTGGTTGTTCGTCATCTCAACGCCGTTTTTACGGCACCACTGCGCAAACGCACGGCTGCCCACGCGCCCCACCGCGAACAAAATGACATCCGCTGTCATATCGCCGTCTGGCGTATGGAGAATATGCTTGTCCTTTTCCACGTCTGTCACCTCGGTGCGCGTGAGAATCTCCACGCGCCCTGCGACATCGGCGATCATATGCTTCATCGTTTCATAGTTGGCATCGGTCCCCAGATGCTTGAGCTGCGCCTGCTGCATATGCAGATCGTGCTGAATGCAGAGTTTTTTCAGCTCGTTGTCCGGCTGATACCGCTCAGTTGATGCGCCGAAGCTCACAAGCAGCTTGTCTGCCTGCTCGATATAATCAATGACCGTCGCGGGGCTTAAATAATCCGTCAGCCAGCCGCCGTATTCGGTGGATATCACATATTTGCCGTCGCTGAACGCACCGGCGCCCGCCATGCCCTCCATAATCGCACAGTGCGGGCAGTAAAGGCAGGTGCCGAGCTTCTGCGTGATCATCGGACAGCGCCGCGCATCGAGCGCGGCCCCCTTCTCAATAAGCACAATATGCAATGACGGATCGCTGACGGACAGCCGATGAGCGGCCATCAAACCGCTGATACCGCCGCCGATGATCGCGACGTCGTATTTTTGTCTTTTGCTTTTCATATAATTGCCCTCTAAATAACGTTATTACGTTGAATTATAACACCATTTCACCCTTTCTAACAAGTTCTTGCATTGAAAACAAGGCTTGTCCGATAATGCGGTACGCGTAAAACGCGTTTTTATTTACCATTCCTTCTGCAGCCTCGAAATGGATACTTCATAGGCGATGCGCGTTGTCTTCTCGCCGGTTTCGAGCGCCTTCTCATATTGACGTGACTGTACGCGTCCGTGCAGGGCCACCTTGTCGCCCACCCCAAAACCGGAGGCAAAGCGCGCGTTTCGACCCCAGACGATACACGGCACATAGTCCGATTTGTTGTACGCGCGGTTTACCGCCACCAGCATATCCGTGATTTCGCGGCCGAAAGGCGTCACACGAAAAACGGGCGGCTTGCAGATAAACCCTTTGAGTTCAATGTCATTGGCATATGTGCCGCACTCAGAAATCTCTCTCGCAAACACCGTTAAATACAGCCGCACCTTGCCGTCTACCAGCTTGTTGTAAGACCGAAGCTGCCCTTTGACCAGCACCATCTCACCGACGCCCAGCGGATGCTTTGCAAGCAGCCTTTCGGATATGGTGACAGGCAGCACATCTGATTTATCGCTGAGCCTTTCACATTCCAGAAAAAAAGTATAAAACGCTTCTCCGTATATCCTGTGCGACAGCTCAAGGCCGCTCAAGCGCCCTGCGATGCTGACGCTGTTTGTCGTATCCTGCATGTTTCATCCTCAATTTTTTTATTAATCTTCAAAGTATCTCTGAGTTCCGGTTGCATCCACCACGTAATCGCCGTCCAGCAGCAGATCAGACACCGTCACAATCTCAAACCCCTGTTCCCGCAGGCCGAGAATGACGGCGCGAAGCGCTTCCGGCGTGGCCGCCATATTATTCTGGAACATGATGATGTCGCCGCTCTTCACCTGTGAGAGCACATCATCCGCAATTTTTTGCGCATCAAGACCCTTCCAGTCCTTCGAATCAAGGCTCCACTTCATAGGAATATACCCTTCGCTCTCCAGCGCTGTGATGCTGGCCGAATCGAAAGTGCCGTACGGCATGCGGATCACGCGCGTATCGTAGCCGGTTTTATCAAAAATCATCTGCGCCGCATCCTTAGCGTCCGCCAGTATCTCATCGGCCGTCATTTCGGTATACCGCATATGATTCATCGAATGGCTGGCAATCTCGTTCCCGCCCTGCGCCATGGCGTCCACCGCTTCTGAGTTTTCCCCCATCCAGAGCCCCATCACAAAGAACGTGGCGTGCACACTCTCGTCACTGAGCGTTTTGAGAATGTCATTTGTATAATCCGCATCACCAAAAGCCGTATCGATGGTGATCGCGACCGCTTTGTCATCCGTCGCCACACGGCAAATTGGCATGGAATCGGCTGCGGACACAGCGGGTGCGGCGTCACCCATTGCAAGCTGCGTATAAACAATGGCCCCCACAATGAGCAGCACGAAAACAGCAGCGCGTATAATGGTTCTTTTTTTTACGACAAATATGTGCATAATCACACCGCCTTAATGCAACGAATTGATTTAATTATTTGTATTGTGATAGTGGTGTAAATATGCCTGACAAATGCTTATTCCGGCTTGGTGCGGCAAGTCTTTTGCGCCGATGCAATTTTAAAGGTCAAAATCAAAACCGTGTGCGGCCATGGCGTTGCCACATCGCGGGGAGTGATATATAATATGATAAAATAACGATGAGGAATAAATAATGAACACGCATACGATCCAAGCCCAAAAAAGCATTGCGCTGATCGCGCATGACAATCGCAAGCAAGATCTTGTTGCTTGGGTGGAAAAAAACGAGAATGTGTTAAAGCGCCATTTTCTCTGCGGCACCGGCACAACGGCTAAAATGGTTTCGGAGCAGACAGGGCTGCCCGTGAAAGCCTACCGCAGCGGCCCGCTTGGGGGCGATCAGAAGATCGGCTCGCTGATTGCCGACCTTGCTGTGGATTTTCTGATATTCTTCTGGGACCCGCTCACCACCCAGCCGCACGACCCGGATGTGAAAGCGCTGCTGCGTATCGCCGTGCTTTACAACATTCCCGTGGCGATGAATCAGGCCACGGCGGATTTTCTGCTTTCATCCACGCTGATGGATAAGGACTATGTTCGTCCGCTCATCGATTATTCGGGACGCATCGGAAGCTGAAAAAGCCCTGCGATGAGTGCAAGGCTCAAGGTGTTGAGCTTTTGCACTTTTTATTTTGAAACAACCGCCATTGATATCGCTTCTTCCTGAACGCTGAAGCCGGCACGCAAATAAAAGGGAACAAGCTGTTTGTTTTCTGCAATGATGATGATGTACAGATAGGTTTGATAAATTCTCTTAACTCTGCTCAATAATTCCGTCCCGATGCCTTGGTTCTGGTATTCAGCATGGACCAGCAAATAATGTATGTAAGCCGTCATTTCACCGTCGTCCAAGGCGTTTACCAGACCCACAAGTTTACCGTCGTCCCACGCGGTGACGACGGTTGAGGATTGACGGATTGCCCGAACCAGCCGCTCCGGATAGTTTGCCGACAGCCATCCAACGGATTGAAACAACGTCTCCAAATCATAACGGGATATTTCTTTGTCGTTTCTATATTCAATATTCAAAAATCTATTCTCCATACGCCAAGGCGAAGTTATTATGCCTTCCCAGTTTCCGTCAGCACTGTTTCTTTCGGCTGTGGTACGCCTGCTCCTCGCGCTCAAAATCCGCTTTTTCCTCCTCCGTCTGAGGCAGCAGTGCCGGCACATGTGCCTTTTGTCCGTCCTTGCCCATCGCGACGAACGTAAACATCGCCACATTGGTCACAATCACCGCGCCGGTGGCGAGGTTCTCCGCTGTGGCGGTGATTTTCACCTTCATCGATGTTTTGCCAGCCCATACGAGCTTTGCCTCTACGCAAACCATCTCACCCTGGCGCACCGGATGCTTGAATTCGAGCGCGTCCACCGCCACGGTGGCCACCTGTGCCCCAGAATGGCGCATGCAGGCCATCGCTCCCGCAATATCCATGCGGTGCATCAGCTCACCGCCGAGCAGATTGCCAAGCAGGTTTGTTTTGCCGGGCAGCACGAGCTCCGTCATCACGACTTTGGTTTCTTCGGGTGTCTTTCCCATTATGCTATCCTTTCGCGGCCTTGACTTTGGCCGCATAAAAAATGTTATCAGTCTAGTTTTCCCTCGTCTGGATTTTCAATTTGGCGTCGTCTCCCGTTTTTATCAGCACTGCTAAGACATCTGCTTAATTATACCGGAAGCTGGGTTCGTTTACAAATATATTGCGATATCTTGACAGAGCAAAGCCCCTCTCCAAAAGGGATTAGGCTGCCCACGGACGGCCGCTATAAACAATCACCTATCAAAAACGTCATCTAAAGACTTATTTCGTTAATGTTAACGTCACTAAAGTTTAATAGTTATTTCCTTGACATGTCGGCGTTTTTTTAATTAATATATAAACACAATTACACATGTAGTTAATAAGAAATGTCAAACCATCAAAGTCCTGTGTCATGACGTTTTTTACAGGCCGCGTCCGTACGTGAAATGGTTCTTAAGGAGACCGATATGAAGTCAAACTACAAAAAGAAAAAAGCAAAGAGTAATAAAGGCCTTGTCATCGCTTTAATCAGCGTGCTGATCCTCGCGTTGGGCGCGGGCGCGGCCTATATCATTATCACGAACGAACATAACAACCGCATCATGACCAATACGTCTGCCCTTAAGGGTGTATCGATCAACGGCATCGACATCTCCGGCATGAGCGAAGAAGAAGCCCGCGAAGCGACGTCAGCCATCCCTGCCGATCTGCTCTCCGCAATCAAAATTTCTTTCACCGCTGACGGACAGAGCTTTGCGTATTCGGGTGAGGAGCTCGGCATTGCCACCGATTATGAAACCGTCTTGAAAGAGGCGCTGGCCTTCGGCAATACGGGGTCTCTGGAGCAAAGAAAAGCAGCGATTGAGCAGGCCAAAACGCAGGGCGTTTCATTTACCGTCACCACGCATGCCGAACGTGAGCAGATTGCATCCGTGCTGCTGCCCCTCAAAGCCTCATTGGACAAGCCTGCGGTGGATGCCTCCTATGTCTTCACGCCTTGGGGGCACACGGCAGACGGCACACCCTATATGCAGGACCAACAGGCGATGATTGAAGCGGCCGCGTCCGGCAAGATGTGGGACCGCCCGGAACTGGCGCGCATACCCGACAATGAAATGCCGAACAAGCTGCGGTATAAATTCTGGAATAACGATAAATATGTTGATGGCTATAAACCCGATGACGCAACCATTTCCCGCTTTTTCTACACAGAGGGCACAGACGGCGTTTCCGTCGATATGGAATCGGTGGTGGACGCCGTGATGAGCCAACTCGAAAGCGGCAGTTATACCGAAATCACCGCCCCCGTGGAACCCGTTAAACCCGCGGTCAGCGTGGAAAACCTTAAGGCCGAGACGCAGCTGATTTCGTCATGGACATCGAGCTATTCGAGGCACGATAACTACAACCGCAACTGGAACGTCGCAAAACTATCGGGCATCGTCAATGGCGTGCAGATATTGCCGGATCAAATTTGGTCCATCAACGAAACGGCGGGAAACCGGACGCTCTCCGGCGGCTGGAAGGAAGCGTCGGGCATCGTGGACGGCGGGTATGTGGACCAGCCGGGCGGTGGCGTCTGTCAGATATCGAGCACCACCTACAACGCAGCCATCCGGGCGGCGCTCGACATCACGGATTCAACCCATCACTCGATCCCGTCGGATTACATCCCGTTCGGTCTGGACGCGACGATCAGCTCAGGCAGCCCGGATCTCAAAATCAGAAATCCGTATACGACCCCTGTTTATTTCGTTTCGTATGTCGATCCCGGGAAAAAAACATCCACTGTTGAGATATACGGCCCGATTGCGGATGATCCCGAGTACGGTCAGGTGATACGGGATTTCTCGTTTGAAGACCTCGGCACATTCGGCGAACCTGTGATGACCTACATCTACAACAGCACGGTTGCACGTGATAAAAAAGTGCTGGCCCCTGGTGAATCGTATGAATATGCCAAATCGCGCCCGGGCCGCAAGGTGAAAACTTATATTCACTACATATCTCTTGATGGGAACGAGATTGCGGTGAAGGAATTCCACAGCTACACGTGGAATCCCAAAAACGGCACCACATATGTGAACGGGCCGGACCCCGCGACGATCACACCCACACCGCCGCCGGCCGAATCGCCAATTGCGCCGACTCCGCCGACACCCTAATAACGGATATCATAAGAGGCTGCGAGAGCAGCCTCTTTTATTGCTGACATTCCAAAGATAAGATGACTATCGGCGGGCAATCTTTACCCTGAAGGGCTCACGTGATCGCCCCCAGATAAATCCATGGGGATGGCTTCCGCGTGTGGCCGGAAAACCTGCCGATATCATTTATAATAATCAACTCAAAACAGGAAGGGTCGAGACCCTTCCCTACAGATCGTGACCGTTCCACATATTTTCGATATAGTCGCTTGTGATGACTATGACAGCAACCGATTCGGTCATTCAATGCACGTCGCAGTGAGAGCGAAGCACGATTACGAAGCGCAGTAAAATCCTATGTCCAATTTATTTGACATGGGATGACATAGTCACGTCGCTCCGTTCCTCAGCATGACATTTGAATGGGTCATCCGGAGCGATGACGCAACGCCCACGAAGCAGTTTTATCTGCGGCAGATTCGTGGGCGCTGCACGGTCACGTGCAATGCTCGTTCACGGCGACAGCTGCAAACAAAAAAGGCTGCGATTGCAGCCTTTTCGTTTTATTTTGTTATTCTTCGGTTTCGGGCTCTTCCCTCTTGGCTTCACCCTTCTTGTCGCCGGGCAGCAGGCCCTTGCGCGTCAGGTTGATGCGGCCCTGCTTGTCGATCTCCACCACGCGGACGAGAATCTCATCGCCGATGTTGACGACATCTTCGACCTTCTTCACATGCTCATTGGCAAGCTTGGAGATGTGCACAAGGCCGTCTTTGCCGGGTGCGAGCTCTACGAACGCGCCGAAGTTCATGATGCGCACCACCTTGCCGAGGTACACATTGCCCACTTCCACATCCTTGACGATCGCGTCAATCGCGGCTCTGGCCTTGTCCGCCGCCTCTTCGTCCGCCGAGAGGATGAACACGCGGCCGTCGTCCTCAAGATCGATCTTGACGCCCGTATCGGCAATGATCTTGTTGATGACCTTGCCGCCCGAGCCGATAACCTCGCGGATCTTCTCGGGATCAATCGTGAATTGGTAGATGCGCGGCGCATACTTTGAAAGGTTCGGACGCGGCTCAGCGAGCACGGCTTCCATCTTGTCGAGTATGAACATACGGCCTTTGTTCGCCTGTGCGAGTGCGCGCGTCAGTATTTCCTTATTAATGCCCTTGATCTTGATATCCATTTGAATCGCGGTGATGCCCTTGCGTGTGCCCGCGACCTTAAAGTCCATATCACCGAAGAAGTCTTCGAGACCTTGGATGTCTGTCAGTATCGCGAGATTGCCCGTCTCATCATCCTTGATAAGGCCCATCGCCACGCCGGCCACCGGTGCTTTAAGCGGCACGCCCGCATCCATCAGCGAGAGTGTGCTGCCGCAAATGCTCGCCTGCGACGTCGACCCGTTGGAGCTGATGCACTCGGATACCGTGCGGATGGCGTAAGGGAATTCCTCTTCGCTCGGAAGCACGGGAATCAGCGCCCTTTCCGCGAGTGCGCCATGGCCTGTTTCGCGGCGGCTCGTGCTGCGCATCGGCCTTGCTTCGCCGGTTGAATACGGCGGCATATTATAGTGATGCATATAGCGTTTGAATTCCAGATCCGACAGACCGTCGAGCCGTTGAGCTTCGCTCACCGAGCCAAGCGTGGTCATCGTGAGCGCCTGCGTTTCACCGCGCGTAAACACGGCGCTGCCGTGCGTGCGTGCGAAAACGCCCACCTCACACCATATCGGGCGAATTTCATCCTGAGCGCGGCCGTCCGGGCG
Organism: Bacillota bacterium; assembly: GCA_023441905.1. Classification (GTDB taxonomy): domain Bacteria; phylum Bacillota; class Clostridia; order Christensenellales; family SZUA-584; genus SZUA-584. The sequence goes on from JAEZNC010000088.1 coordinate 10,256, forward strand.
AATGCCCTTGTTGATGATTCTGTCGCGGACAAGCTCTTTGCGCAGCGAGTAAAGCACGCTTTCAATGTCGGCTTCCATGCCCGGATATTCTTCCGCAAAATGCGCCAGAACGTCCGCGGTCATTTCTTCGGTGCGTTCTTCACGAACCTTTCTTTCAATTGTATCGATGCTGTAGGCAACCTTTTCTGTCGCGTAAGCTCTCACCTTTTCTTCAAGCTCCGCATCCACCTTGATGAGCTTCGGTTCGGCTTTCGGCTTGCCCACTTCGCTCACGATGTTCTCAATGAATGCCACAACTCTTTTAATTTCCTCATGCGCGAGCAATATTGCGTTAAGCATCTGCTCTTCGCTGATTTCATTGGCACCCGCTTCCACCATCATCACGGCGTCTTTGGTACCTGAAACCGTGAGATCCAGCAAGCTTTTTTCACGCTGAGCCGCATCCGGGTTCAGCACAAATTCTCCGTCCACCAGCCCCACGGTGACGCTGCCTGTGGGCCCCATAAACGGAATATCCGATATCGAGAGCGCCACCGACGAACCGATCATGCCGAGCGGACCCGGTATGATGTCCTGATCCACGCTCATCACGGTGCAAACCACCTGAACGTCGTTGTAATACCCTTTGGG
>JAEZNC010000239.1 GCA_023441905.1 Bacillota bacterium
TCATCCGGGCCCACATTATAATAATCCGCCTTGCTGCCATCCTCATATTGGGCTTGCGCAATCATCAAATAAGCCGCCAGCGGCTCCAGCACATGCTGGTAGGGTCTCGTGGAATTCGGATTGCGCACAATGATTGTCTGCCCATGGCTTGCAGCGCGCACACAGTCGGGTATAATTCTGTCGTTTGCAAAATCCCCGCCGCCGATGACGTTACCCGCACGGGCTGTGGATATCGCGGTTCTGCCGTCCTCAAAAAAAGAGCTCTTATAGCTATGTGTCACAAGCTCCGAGCACGACTTGCTGTTGGAATACGGATCATAACCATCCAGCGGCTCATTTTCGCGGTAACCCCAGTCCCATTCATTGTTCTTGTAAACCTTGTCCGTTGTGACGTTCACAAAAGACCGCACGGTATCCGTCAGACGGATGCATTCCAATATATTGACGGTTCCCATTACGTTTGTTTCATATGTATAAACGGGGTCTTTATAGCTGTCCCGCACAATGGGCTGCGCCGCGAGATGCAGCACAATATCCGGCTTCACACGCTCGAAAACCGACCGCATATGTGCCAAATCGCGCACATCTCCGATGACAGAATCGATATCGTTTTCAATCCTGCAAATATCAAAAAGGCTCGGTATTGTCGGCGGCGTCAATGAATAACCAGTCACTTTTGCACCGGCCCCCGCAAGCACCTTGCACAACCACGTGCCTTTAAACCCCGTATGCCCCGTCACCAATACCCTTTTGTCTTTATAAAACGAGAGGCTCATAACCAAACCTTCCATGGAGCCTGTCCGTCAGCCCAGAGCTGCTCCAGCAGCAGCTTGTCCCGTTGTGTATCCATGCACTGCCAGAACCCATCATGCTTATATGCGCAAAGCTGACCTGTGTCCGCAAGTGTCTCCAGCGGTTTTCTCTCAAATACGGTCGTATCGTCCTCAAGAAGGTCAAACACAGCGGGATTGAGCACCATGAATCCGCCGTTGATCCAACCGCCGTCTTCTTTTGTTTTCTCGGCAAAGCGGCTGACCTTGTTGTCCGATTCGAACTCTATATTACCGAATCGTCCACCCGGCTGAATCGCTGTCAGCGTCGCGATTTTGCCATGGCTTAAATGAAATTCCATCAATTTTTGGGTATTCACATCGCTGACACCGTCTCCGTATGTCAGCATAAAGGGCTCGTCCCCAATGTATTCGCGAACACGCTTAATACGCCCGCCTGTCATTGTATTCAGGCCCGTATCAATCAGCGTAACCTTCCATGGCTCCGCGAAATTATTGTGAACGGTCATGCCGTTCCCATTGCAAAAATCGAAAGTGATATCAGAGTTGTGAAGATAGTAATCGGCAAAAAATTCTTTGATGACGTACGCTTTGTAACCCAGACAAATGATGAACTCATTGAAGCCATAGTGGGAATAGCTTTTCATAATATGCCACAGAATCGGCTTTTCCCCAATCTCAATCATAGGCTTTGGTCTTAAATGAGACTCCTCACTGATACGAGTACCAAAGCCGCCAGCTAAAATAACGACTTTCATTCAAGTAATCCTTTTTTATGTTTATTAAATCAATGATACTTGATTCCTATGGAAAAAACAAGGACTATTCGCTATATACGACAGAGTTTTTATTTCCATGTGGCATCTCAGTTCAATATGTATGACGTTTTGTTAGAAGAACTCTCATTTTTTGCGGCTGGTTCAAAACTCAATAGACTGTTTTGTAGACATCTTACGCGCGCTACGGTAATATGATTTTAGTATTTATACGAGGTAATACGATGATAAAAAAGATGCTCAAGCAGTTTTTGTCCGGCAAGATCATATCGGCAATCATAACCCCTTTTCTCTGGATTCTTCCGGTTCGCCTTCGTGTCAAAATCGCCGGCGCAGTCAATACCGTGCGGCAGTCATACAAAGTGAAGCCTTACCAGCCGGGGGCTTATCCCGAAGGTGTCAATCTGTTCGGTTACCTAAAGGCTCAGATGGGGCTTGGGCAGGGTGCGAGGCTCATGGCACATGCCGTTTTGGAAAGCGGCATTCCGCACTCATTGATCAATGTGTCAATCGGCAACCCAGCCAGCCACAATGAAAAAGAATTTGAAGCGATGTTGTCCAAAGCATCGGTGTACAACACGAACATCGTCCATATCAATCCCGAACAGACACCGCTGCTGCGTGTTGCCTATCCCCGCCGCACGTGGGACAAGCGGTACAATATTGCCGTGTGGCTCTGGGAGCTTGAAGAGTTTCCGAGCGAATGGCACAGCGAATTTGCTTATTTTGATGAAATCTGGACGCCGTCCACGTTCACCTCAAACAGTATAAAAAATAGTACGTCTCTTCCTGTCGTCACTGTGCCCTATGGACTCCGCGCGGAAGCAGATACGCGCTTTGACCGGGACTATTTCCGCCTGCCCAAAGACCGTTTTCTCTTTTTATCCATGTATGATGTCAACAGCACAATGGAACGCAAAAACCCCATGGGGGCTATCGACGCTTTTTGTGCCGCGTTCCCGCCCGATTCCATGGATGTGGGGCTTGTGATCAAAATCAACAACGCAACACCGGAAAATATCGCTCAACTCAAGACCTATATAGGCAACCGGAAGAATATCTTCGTCATCAGCCAGTTGTTCAGTAAAGTTGAAGTGCAGTCGCTTATCAAAGCCTGCGATGTTTTTGTCAGCCTGCACCGCAGCGAGGGGTTCGGCCTTGTGATGGCGGAAGCCATGGTTCTTGGTGTCCCCTCCATCGCAACCAACTGGTCTGCCAATACCGATTTTATGAAGCCCGATACCTCTTGCCTTGTGGATTTTAAATTTATCGATGTGAAAGACAGCTATTACCAGCAGCGTCAGGGCCTCAGATGGGCTGATCCAAATATCGAACACGCGGCGCAATACATGCAAAGACTTTATAATGACAGGCCGTACTACGAAAACATCGCGCAAAATGGACAGGCCTTTATAAAAGGTGATTACTCCATTGAACGGTCGGCTCAGAAAATCTTTGCGAGACTGCGGGAATTGGATTTAATCAAAACCGACCACATCAACAAGCCTTGATGTGGCATAGTTGGTTGCTGCACATCAATAGTCCGGCAGATTAAGGATTTGCGAGATCGGGCAGTCTTAGAACCTTTATTGTTTTGTCCTGTCCCCATCTGACGGCTATTCTATAAGGTTGATTGGGAACTGTCACCGTCAGGTGACTGCGGGGAGAAAACAAGCCGGCACTTTGCGCCGCTTGCGGTTCCATCCCTGCAGAGGTTCTTTAAGCATAATCGGCAGAGGCCTTTGAGATATGTATTATTAACATTATTCTCACCTCATCCGGTGCTGCGCACCACCTTTTTTCTAAATGGGAGGGCTTTTATATCCCAAGCCAATCGAAGAATACTCGATAAGCCTGTGATTTTACAAATATTAAATAAAGCACTGACTCAAGTGAGCCAATGCTTCATCACCCTTTTAATGCTGATTTTACTCGCTTTGAGTCAGGCACATTTCCTCTGAAATGTCGCGGTCGTACACAAGAATCGCATAGTTTTCAAAAGTGAGCTTTTTATCGTATCGGCCCCACTGATCGACAACCGACTCTTCCATCACGCCGAAGTTCGAATTGTGTTCAGGATTGCGGACAACAACGAAATTGCTTTCCTCTTCATACCATTCGTCTTTACAGAACCAAATGTATGGCTGGTATCCTTCGCCGGTGACCAATACGGATCGAATTTTAACATCCTGTCCCGTTGTGACGGTAACAGCGGATGCATTCCAAAATGTTGCATAGCCATGGGACAGCCCCTGACTCTTCAGGTATTTTCCCAAGCGTTCCTGTTCCGTTTCCGCAGGACGAACACTCAACGGAAAAACAATACTGCCTAAAACCATGACGACGGCAATACATGCGGCTATCCAGCTGGCTTTCACTTTGCCGTTGATGATCCTTGCGCGTTCCCACAGGCCTGTTCTGTTGAGGTTCCGAATGATGAGTATCGCAAATATCCCCGGCAGTGTTCCAAAATATCGGCTGCTGTTCTCATCCACCGAGATGTTAGTCAGAATATAAATCAGTGACATTAGGACAAAGCCCGCACTCAACACAAAATCAATCAGACCGACTTCTTTGTTCTTTATAAAAAGCTTTATATTTTTACCCACAACATAGAAGGCGTAAAAAACGATGATGGTACGCAGCAGATACAGCGGCATGCTCAGCGAGAACAATGCCTGACCGCTAAACGCCATGTCATTCAAATAGAATATGGTTTTAATGTATAGGATAATCTTGGCATAGAGGTTGTCAAACGGCTCAAAAGCCTTAGAGTCTAAGAAGGCGTTCTTGTTCGCATCGCCCACCATATAATACAGTTTATCGGCAAGGAAGGCGAAAACAACCGCCGCCACACAAATGCCAATAATCAGAATATCCTTTTTTGCTGCCTTTATCTGATTTGACAGAAGGTCTCGCAGGAAATAGATGACGATCGGCGCAATAAAGAACACGTAGATAATCTGATCACCGAAGCAGCCCAAAAACAGCACCAGAAAAGCCAGAATGTAATAGAGCCGCTTTCGTCTGTTTTGTTCATCGCATACTGCCTTGTTGATGAATATCAGCGCAAGCAAGCCCCATATCATCACAGCAGTATGGGCGCGCAGCATGCTCACGTTAAACAGACACGGAAAACCGGCAATGGCGAGAAACAGCAGCAAATCAAAAATAGTATATTTGTTTTGGCCGACCTTTATGGCGAACTGGGCGCAGACGGCCCACACAACAAACATCAATACCGAGGCAATCACATAGGCCCATATGCTGACGCCTGCCACAGCCACACCGATTGTGTAGTACAGCAGATCGGCGGTGAAAAACGAGATGCCTGTTTGATTCCAACCCGATAGGAAGAAATTCCCGCCGAGAATATCATCCGCCTCCAAAACAAGGTTGGAATAATCGCTGTCTATAGGAATTTTAGAAAACAGAGAAATAATATACGGGACATAGCAAAGGAATACAATAATGAATACGATCCATTTGAATTTTCCGTTTGCCGTTAACTTTTTCAAATTTGATATCATACGTTAATTCCTATATTTATTTTCTGTAGGTAATAAATTTGTTGAGTGTAAACTGAACCAGAGATACGAATACAATCAGTATCGCCTTCAATACATATAAGTTCATCTGTGAACCCAGTAGGTGTATCATCAAGGATGAAAAAGCCATGCCTCCGGCACATATCAAGCCATAGGAAAACAGCCTGAAAACCAAGCGGTTTTTCTTCTTGAAGTTTAAAAACGTGTTTGTTAAAAATGTGAACGTAAAGCCGCAGAGTGACGCAATAATATTGGAAATAACTGCATAGGGGAAAACTTTCAGATAAATAAGCATCGAAAATACACAGTATTCCAAACCGGCCGCAATCAAACCAAAAACACCGTAAAGCATGATGTTTTTTAGAACAGGCTGGCGTATGAACATCAGCTTAAACAGCAGCTTAATATAGTCTATGATGAACGGAATCAATTTTCTCTTTGAGTCCCCGAACACCCGTTTTGAAAAATAAATCGGAACTTCATCCACTTTTAAATCGTTCTTATTGTTTTTCAGCCTTATTAAAACTTCCTGCAGCACGTCATAATTCTTGCCATCCAGCTCAACAGCTTTGAGCTGCTCACAAGAATACATCCTGTAGCTTGTTGAAATGTCTTTTGCTTTGATTCCAAGAAATATCCGAAAAACGAAATTGAGTATTTTGGACATGATGATAGACGACTTCTTGTCCTCGGTGCGGCCGCCCTTCACATAACGGGAACCGATCACTACATCACAATTCTCTTTGACGAACTTTTCGTATATCTCCTGAAACTTATCGGGGTCATGGGATCCATCGCTGTCCAGCGTCAGATATTTGTCCATTGTTGCATGCTTGATGCCTGTCCGAAAAGCTCCGCCGTAACCCGGATATTCCTGGTTGACATACTTGACACCAAACTCCTCACAAACACCTTTTGTATTATCCAGCGGTTTTTCTGAGTCAACAACGATTATTTCAAACGGCTCGGAAATCTTCTTAATATTCTCGATCACCCGAGGCAGCATGATTCTTAAATTTTCTTCCTCTTTGTAGGCTAATAAGACAACACTTATTCCCATCTTTACGCTCGTTTCACTTCATATTTATATAAAAGTATACAACACATTCTGCATGGATTCAATTTCTCTTTTAAGCATCCAAATCTGACAAAAACGAACGTGTTTATATCCCGATCGGGCCCACGAATTCATCCGCCTTCTCCGTGAGCGCAGCGATTTGAGACTGGCTGTCCTTAGCACTTTTGCCTTTGACACCAAAATAAATCTTGAGCTTCGGCTCCGTTCCCGACGGGCGCACTGCGAGCCACGCATCATTATCCAGCTCATACCTCAGCACATTCGATTTGGGCAGCGTGATTGTCTCCTCACCCGCCGCGCTTGTGCGAACCGACAGCTTGTAATCCTCTTTGGCTGCAATATTCCGGCCGAATATCTCGTTGGAGCCGCTGGCGCGCAGTGTGTCCATCAATGCGCTGATTTTCATCATACCGTCCTTACCGGGGAGAGTGTAACTTTTAAGCCCCTCCTGATAATAGCCGTATGTCTGAAATAATCCATCCAGCGTTTCCGTCATTGTGCAGCCGCTGCTCTTGCAGAACGCGGCCGCTTCGCATGTCAGCAGCGCGGCTATCACCGCATCTTTATCGCGTACGAACGTGCCCGCGAGATAGCCATAGCTCTCTTCAAACCCGAAAATAAAGTCGCCGTCTCCCGATGCCTGCATGTCTTTTATTTTTTCACCGATATATTTGAAGCCGGTGAGCACGTTGAAAGCCTTGACTCCGCTGCTCATGGCCATCGCATCCGCCATTTTTGTCGACACGATGGTTTTTACTATATAGTCCGTTGGTTTCAGTTTGCCCTGTGCTTTTCTGGAACGCAGGCAGTTATCCAGCAGCAAACAGCCAAGCTGGTTGCCGTTCATAAACGCATAATCTCCCGTTTCGGTGCGAACGGCGATGCCCAAACGGTCGCTGTCGGGGTCCGTCGCGATCACCACATCCGCCTCCTGTTGTTTTGCGATGCCGATTGCAAGCGCCAAAGCATCGTGATCCTCAGGATTCGGGCTCTTCACGGTGCTGAATTCCGTATCGGGATGCATCTGCTGCTCAACAACAGTGACACCGGAAAATCCCGCCTTTTCCAGCACGCGCGTGACCGGCACCAATCCTGTTCCGTGGAGCGGCGAATACACGACCTTGAGCGCCTTCTTGGCTTCGAGCGTCACATCACCCGAGAGCTTGAGGACGTTATCCACATAAACGTCCAGAACATCATTGCTGATAAGACGGATGAGGCCGTCGGCCAGCGCTTGATTAAAATCGATTGTCTTTATACTGCTGATGGGTTCAATTTTTTGAATGAGGCCCGATATTTCGCCCGCAAGCGCGTCCGTGATCTGCCCGCCGTCGCTGCCGTACACTTTATACCCGTTGTATTCCTTGGGATTATGGCTGGCTGTCAGCACGATGCCCGCCGAGCAGCGCAAATGCCTCACTGTGAAAGACAGCACGGGCGTCGGCATCAGCGTTTCGTATAAATACGCGGTGATGCCATTGGCCGCAAAAACGCAGGCCGCTTCCGCCGCAAACTCTTTGGACATGCGCCGCGAGTCATAAGCGATGGCAATACCGGCCACCCCCGCGTCAAAGGCTGCGCCGTTCACATAGTCTGCAACGCCCTGTGACGCTTTTCTCACCGTATAGATGTTCATACGGTTCGTCCCAGCGCCCACCACGCCTCTTAAGCCGCCGGTACCAAAATCAAGGTTCTTATAGAACCTGTCTTCAATCTCTTTATTGTCCGCGAGCGATAACAATTCGCGTCTTGTCTGCTCGTCGAAGTATCTGTCATCACACCAGTAGCGATATGTTTCAATGTAACCCATATTATCATGTCCCGCTTTCAGCCGTTTTTAGCCAACCGAACAAATTCAGCAATCCGCCGTTTATTCTCTGTCGAAATCATCCTCGAACCGGATGATATCGTCTTCTTCCAGATAAGAGCCGATCTGCACTTCTATCACTTCCAGCAGCAGTCGGCCCGGGTTCTCCAGCCTGTGTTTGCCGCCGATGGGAATATAGATGCTCTGACCGCTTACCAGCAGATTGTCTTTATCGTCAATCACCACATTGGCTGTGCCGCACACAACAATCCAGTGCTCGCTCCTGTGATAGTGCATCTGATAGCTCAGACGCTTTCCGGGCTGTACGGTGATTCTCTTGATCTTGTAAAACAACCCCTCTTCCAGTATCGTATAGGAGCCCCAAGGGCGGTACGCCGTGACGTGAAACTCAGCTCTCGGATCGTTTTTTGCCTTGAGTTGATCAACAATCTCTTTTACCTTAGGCGCTTCATCCTTCTTGCAAATCAGCAGGGCATCCTTTTGGTCGACAATAACGAGGTCTTCCACGCCAACAAGCCCGATAGCCTTATCGGCATCCGAATAAACCACATTATCCTTGGATTCGATCAATATCTCGCTGCCGAAGGTGATATTCCCGTTTTCGTCCTTTTTGGAATTGTAGTTGTCATAAAAGGCCGCAAAACCGCCCATATCGTTCCAGTCAATCGAAAACGGCAGCACCGCCACACGGTTCGACTTCTCCATAATGCCATAGTCGATTGAAATCGGGTCGATCCTGTCAAAGCACTCAACGATATCATTCGTCTGTTCAAACGCCTCGTAAACCTGCGGACAATATGCAATGAGCTCTTCTGTAAACAGCTCCGTATTAAAAAGGAACATACCGCTGTTCCACAGATATCCCTGATCCACATATTGCATGGCAGTATCCATATCAGGCTTTTCCCGAAAGCTCGCCGCCTTATAACCGAATTGGAGCGATTCGCCCGGCTGGATATAGCCGTAGCCTGTTTCGGGCGATGTCGGCTTAATGCCGAATGTCACGATATACTCGTCGGCCAGTTTCTGGCACTTGCGTATTGTCGCGACGAACTCCTGCGAACCGTTGATAATATGATCGGAAGGGAACACCGCGACTCTGTCGCTGCCCTTTTTTCTCATTTCGTTAACAGCATAATAAATCGCGGGCAAGGTATTTCTCGCCTGCGGTTCCAGTAGTATGTTATTCTCGTTCGGCTCAACGCCGAGCTCGCTGATCTGTCCGGAAATCAGGAATTTATAGTCTTTATTCGTCACGATATAGATATCGTCAACACCGCCCAGCATCAAGGCCCTTTGATATGTCAGCTGAAACATGGAATATTCCAAGCCCTTGAGTTTGACAAACTGTTTCGGATAAAACGTGCGGCTTAAAGGCCAAAGCCGCGAACCGATACCACCCGCTAAAATAATCGTCTTCATATTTCCTCCCGTTATTGGTTATTGCCGCTTATCACTTGCACGCGCCAATAATCCAAAACCTCCTGAAGTGTTTGTTCTAATTGATATTCCGGGGCATAGCCCACATCGTTTTTGATCTTGGTGCAGTCGCCGTAAATCATCGGCGCGTCAGACGGACGCATCTTAGCCGGATCCTCGTAAACGTTGATATCCTTTTTTGAGTACGACAGCATCAGCTTTAATATATCTGCTATTTTTCTGTGCTTGCCCGACCCGATGTTGTAAATTTCCCCGCAACGCCCCTTTTCCATCAGCAGATAATACCCGCGCACAATGTCGCGCACGTCGCTGAAATCCCGCGAGACGGATAGATTCCCCACCTCTAGACGATCCAGCAACCCCTGTTCAATCTTGGCGATACGGCTCGCAAAATCGGGAATCACAAAACCCGTTCTTTGCCCCGGGCCGATATGGTTAAACGCTCTGACCAGCACGATGTTTAAATCGAAATGTTTGATATAGAAGCGCGCAGACTGCTCCTGTAAGGCTTTGCTGAGCGCATACGGGCTCTGCGGGTTGATCGGCATATCTTCCTTCAGCGGGCACATTTCGGGCGCGACGGTGCCGTATTGATCGGCGGAGCCAATAATCAGCATTTTGGCTTTTGGTGCCGCTTTTCGCACCGCGTCCATCATGTTAACCGTGCCCGTCACATTCACACGAAACGTGAGCGCAGGCTGCGTCCAAGACAGCCCCACATTCGACTGCCCGGCCAAATGGTAAATAAAATCGGGCTTTATGCTGTCGACCACATCATATGCGCTTTTCTCGTCAAGCAAATCAGCGCGAAGGAAATGTGAGTCTCCGTTCGCGCTTTTTTCAACGATGTCGGTACCATAAACTTCTATGTTCTTTTCCTTTAAGGCAGCGGTCAGGTATTCGCCCACAAAACCGTTTACACCGGTAATCAGAGCTTTCATTCTTTATAATCCCAATAGCTTCGCGTCGTTGCGCACCATTCTCGTCACAAGGTCTTCAAAGCTGTTTTCGCGTTTCCAGCCAAGCTGCGTTTCCGCTTTGGTGGGATCCCCGATAAGCAGTTCCACCTCGGCCGGACGGAAGAACTTCGGATTGACCTTGACGACGGTTTTACCCGACGCTTTGTCAATTGCCTTTTCGTTGACATCCTCGCCCTGCCACTCAAGGTCCATACCCATCGCTTTGAACGCCACTGTGGCAAACTCTCTGACGGTTCTGGTTTCGCCTGTCGCCACCACATAGTCGTCGGCCTTGTCCTGCTGGAGCATGAGCCACATCGCCTTCACGTAATCCTCGGCATGCCCCCAGTCTCTCTTGGCGTTCATGTTGCCAAGTTCCACACATTCCTGCAGGCCGACTTTGATGCGCGCCGCGCTCGACGTGATCTTTCTTGTCACAAATTCTTTGCCGCGACGCTCGGATTCGTGATTGAACAATATGCCTGAGCACGCGTATATATCAAAGCTTTCACGATAATTCACAGTAATCCAGTGGCCATAAAGCTTCGCAACGCCATACGGGCTTCTCGGATAAAACGGCGTCGTTTCCTTCTGGGGTATCTCCTGAACAAGCCCGAACATCTCGCTTGTGGAAGCCTGATAGAACCGTGCGTCCGGCTTCGCAATCCGTATGGCTTCGAGCATGTAAAGCGCGCCAAGGCCGTCGGTCTGCGCCGTCAGATCCGGCTGTTCCCAAGATGTTTGCACAAAAGACTGCGCCGCAAGGTTATACACTTCGTCCGGCTGAGCGATTTTCACCGCGTTCACGAGCGATGAGAGATCTGTCATATCGGCATAAATCAGCTCAATCTTGTCCATCAAATGCTCGGCATTGCCATAATCAAGTCGGCTTGTCCGGCGTTTAATTCCGTAAACCCGATACCCCTTGCTGAGCAGCAGCTCCGCCAAATATGAACCATCTTGACCGGTAATACCAGTAATCAGCGCTTTCTTCATGTGTCCTCCATGTCTATTCATTATTCAAACATAAGTATAAAATTGATTACTATATCTTGCAAGTACCATTTTCATAAATTCAATAGCAATCACACGCTCTTACGAAGTACCGCGAGGAAATCGTTGATGATTCCCTGCGGGCCTCTGAGCCGCAGATAGTCTCTCGGATGCACAAGCAGCTTCAGCCAACACCTGAGTCTTTTTGTATCCATCGCCTTAAACCGGCCCTTTGCCAATCGATAAAACTGCCTCAACGCCTTTTGCTGCCCTATATTGAGCCCGGCTGCCCATATGGCATTCATATAGGCCTCGGCTCTCTGCGCTTCCTGCTCCGCGAGCGCGATTCTCTTGTCCGCTGCATTCCCTGCCAGTCTCTCTGTCAGCTTCAAATCAGCCATGCCGAGCGTATTGCCGCCATGGATGCGGTAGCCCGTCAGCGCCTCATTGTAAAAATACAAGCCGCCCAGCACCGCGCCGAATATATTGATCTCCCAGTCGTGCGGGCACAGGCCGGTATGATGCTGAAGATAGAAGTCTTTGACTTCTTCGGTAAACCCAAGCGTACATCCCGGCGATATATTGCGCCAAAGAATTTTATCAAGCTCAAAGGGTGCCAAATCCTTCGGCTTGAGTTTTCGCGTAATGAGATTGTTGTTCGACCGACCGATCCGCGGCCTTGTGTAAACCGGTTCCCCATACTCATCGATTTTCTGAAAACCGGAATTAATCACTTTGACAAGCGCGTTTTCCTGAAGCTTTCTGACCATGACCGCGATTTTGTCGCAAAACCATATATCATCCTGATCGCAAAGAAAAATAATGCTGCCTGTTGTTTTGCTTATGGCGCGGTAGAAATTTTCGATAAATCCAAGATTATGCGTATTGACGCTCACATGCCAATTGGATAATTGATTTTGTTCGATAAAATCTTGAATGATAACCGCTGTCTGGTCGGTCGAGCCGTCATCACAGATGATGACTTCATCGGGCAGATGCGTTTGAGACAGAATAGACCCAAGCTGTTGACGAATATACTTTTCACCGTTATAGGTTGTCATCGCTACCGAAACTCTTATGGGCCTATTCTTATCCAAAGCAATATCTCCGTTTGATTAAGTCTGAGGGAATCAGCCTTCTGTGTCGAAGTGAATCCAGGTGTTGCCCGGGTGCAGCACAATGGGCGCTCCCTTGTCGTCGCAGTACACGGTCTGGCTCGCCGGCGACTCCTTGCTCCAGGTTCCTTTCACCAGCTTGCCGCCGATGTAGAAATCCGCGTTTCCGCTGCCTGTCATTTTCCAAACCTTATAAACATCAATCTGTTCATATGTCGAATACTGAACGATGATATTTTTCACAGTCACCTGTTTGTCCGTCTCTTTGGATTTGAATTCCTTTCCTTTCATAAACCGAAGATAAACGTCCTGCGCAGCATCGTAAGTGTATGAGGTGAAATCATCGTATTTCGTCGACATCCCCAGTTTGATCTCTGTCACATCCGCGCCGGGATAGGTCGCATTGCTGTCAAACTCCCATTTTAAAGGCGTCGGCGTGTAATCATACATTTTTTGCACTTCAAGCGGGTTGCCCATCACGTTATGGGGCGCTCCAATGCCCTTCACACGGTAGTAGTAATCGCTCCATTTGCCTTT
>JAEZNC010000104.1 GCA_023441905.1 Bacillota bacterium
TGCACATCTCCTCGCAGACGACCGCCGCGCCGCTGGTTTCGATAATATTGTGCAGCTTCCAGTTGGGCACAGCAAGCGGCGTACCGGTCACGAGTATCCGCTTTGTCCCAACGGGCACCACACTGACACCATCCTTAACCCGCTGTTCCAGCTCATCTGCCAGCCGGTTGCACATTTTGGCGCAGCGTTCCGGGTCGTCAAAGAATGCGATCTGTATCATCAGCAGCGCGTCGCGGCCCGAAATTGGCAGGCATTCCGACTTTCGCGCGTCATAAACGCGCTGGATAGCTTTGCGCTTCTCGTTGACAATCCTGATGGCATCAGCCAATTTCGCGACGGTGATTTCGTTGCCGGTGAACTCCTCCACCACCTTTGCGAAATCCGCAATTTCGTCCTTCCACTTGAGTATATCCTTCTCCCGCTTCATCTGCGGAACGTCCATGATGTGCATTGGGATATCTTCACCCAGAATCTCATACGCCTTCTTCTTGCCGTCGCATGTGGTTTCCCCCACGTACATATCGGCAATACGGAAGAACGGGCAGGTTTTGCCCAGCCGTGCGCCCACCGATGCCTTGATCAGTGAACAGGTGCTCTTAGGCAGCACCGCCTCGCCCGCAGGCACCCAAAACTGCGAGCCGCCGCACAGACCTGTCACAATACCGTTTGCCGCGATCACCACTTCGTCCGGCACAAATACACAGAACGTGCCGAATACCTTGCGCCCCTGCTTTTGCGCTTCCACCAGCTCCGCCGGGCGTATGCCGTGCACCTCTGAGATCACGAGATCCCAAAAGTCCATGCCTGTCGGTCTGTTTTCCTGCGACATAAACACATCCCCCACAGCAGTGGGCAGCACTTGACACAGCAAATCGTGTGTTTCCAGGTCCATCCCGAGGTCCTTCCACATCTGTACGTAATCCGACATTCTTAATCCTCCTCACATATATTTCACGGTCTGTCAAACCATCAGCTCATACCATCCGTCTGTCTCTATACCGGCCTCGCGCGCCGTCTTTTCAACCGCATCCCGCGCATCCGGCGGCGCGCTCCACGCCATGCCGCAGCCTGCGGTGATGTCCCGCGGCACAGGTATCAGCCGCCCGGGTACGTCTCGCTCCGCGCACACCTTCTCCATCGCAATCGCAGCTGTTGTGGTGTGAAACGTCACAATCAACCGAAGCTGTTTCATCCTCATTCCGCCAGTTCCTTGACGGCGCATACCGCCGCATCCACATCCTCAGTTTCGTTAAACCATCCAAAGCTGAACCGCACCGCCCCCTGTTGCGTCGTGCCCAACGCCTGATGCATCCTAGGAGCGCAATGGGCACCCGACCGTGTGGCGATGCCGTACGCTTCTGACAGTTCGTCGGCCACCGCGCCGGAATCGTAGCCGCGTACGTTCAAAGCCACCACCGGCGCGTGATGGTCCGCTGTAAAATCGCCGTATACCGTCACACCCTCAATCTGAGCAATACCTTCAATAAAGTGGCGCATGAGAAAGTCCTCTTTGGCTTGTATGGCGTTGATTCCCACCGAGTTAATATAATCCACCGCCGCCTCAAGCCCTGCAATGCCGTGCCCGTTCAGTGTGCCTGCCTCGAGCAGCGTCGGCAGTTGCTCGGGCTGCGTTTGGCTGTACGTCTGCACACCAGTGCCGCCCACCATCCACGGCCTGATGCTCACGCCCTCGCGGATACACAGACCGCCCGTACCCTGCGGGCCCATCATCGCCTTATGCCCGGTAAAGCAGAGGATATCAATGTTCATAGCTTCCATGTCTATGGGGGTGCATCCTGCCGTTTGGGACGCATCCACAATAAACAGCAGGCCATGATCTTTTGCAATTTTGCCCACGCGCGCCACATCCACCATGTTGCCTGTCAGGTTAGACGCGTGCGTGCAAACAATGGCTTGTGTATTTGGGCAAATGAGTTTCTCGAAGTCCGTGTAGTCGATGTTACCGCGCTTATCCGCTGCCGCAAAGCTCAGCCCAACCTGTCTCTCTGCCTGTAGGCGATACAGCGGCCTTAAAACGGAGTTATGCTCTAAATCCGTCGTGATCACATGTTGACCGGAGTTGATTGTTCCATAGATGGCGATGTTCAGTGCCTCTGTCGCGTTATAAGTAAAAACCACATGGTCGGCTCGCTTGCAGCCGAACAGCTCCGCCAGTTTGGCGCGCGCATGATAAACGGTGCGCGACGCATCAAGGCTGCTGGCATGTGTTCCGCGAGACGCGTTGCCTAATGTGTTCATCGCCTGAATGACGGCCTCGATAACTTCGGGCGGTTTGCGCAGCGTCGTCGCCGCGTTATCGAGATAAATCACGGCTTGATTACCTTGGCTGCACCGCTTAGCTTTTCGACGATGCTGTACATATTGGCAATCTGCCCAACCGCGAG
The DNA here is from genome assembly GCA_023441905.1 of Bacillota bacterium. Classification (GTDB taxonomy): domain Bacteria; phylum Bacillota; class Clostridia; order Christensenellales; family SZUA-584; genus SZUA-584. Next base: position 2,406 of record JAEZNC010000104.1, read on the forward strand.
TCTCTCCGTCAGACCGTAAAAATTCAGGCAGGTGCCGCAGGTCATGATTTCAACGCCCTGAGCCTCCATGCTTTTCAGGTCTTCCACACTGACCGATCCTTCTATGGGAATGCTTGCACCGCCGTTGTAAAAAATAATCGTCTTTGGCAGTTCTTCCAGCTGAGACAGCGCGTAGATGAACCCTTTCATCAACGTCTTTCCCAGCTCATCGTCCCCACGGCCCATAGTGGCACTGTCGATAGCCACCACGGTATTGCCTCTGATATCCGGGACGCAGGCAGCTTCGGGTTCCGCAGCTTTCGTATTCGGCAGCGAGGAAACCTCCATGGTAATAACGAAGTGCTTGTCGTCCAGCTTTTCGCTCTTCGCCGCATGCCCCTTGCCCATGGCCAGCCGCATCACGTTTTGCACGGCAATCTCGTTATCCACGTGCACTTCGAGCACACCGGCTTGCTTCATTTCGCCCAGTGCCTTGGTCGCTTTGACAACCGGGATCGGGCACTGTTCGCCCACCGCATTTACGATTACCTTTGCCATTTTATTTCCTCCTCCGGTTCATTCGTCCGCATATATCGGGAAAGTCAGCAACAGTTTCCTTTCCATGCTCCCCATTTCTCAGCGGGCTTTCATGGCACAAAGCGCTGCGCCTATGGATCCCGCATACCGTCCATGTTCGTTCGAAATCACTTGGGTTGCCAGCGATGCAGACAGCGCGCCGATAATATAAGCGCTATCGCACAAACCACCTGTCAGACAAACGACACCTGCGCGGCCCAATAGCCTTTTGGCCTGCGAAGCCACCTTTTGCACAATCGAGTCGACCACCGCGAACGCGATGTTTTCCTTCTTTACTCCCCGCCCAATCAAGCTGATAACCTCAGATTCGGCGAAAACCGTACACATAGAGCTGATGGATGTATCGCGGCCCCGAGCGGCCAGCTCACATAGCTCCTGCGGGCTCACTGCCAGCGTGTTCGCCATCACTTCCAAAAAGCGGCCCGTCCCCGCCGAGCACTTGTCGTTCATAATAAAGTCTTTCACCACGCCGCCTTCAATGCTGATGATCTTGGTATCCTGCCCGCCGATATCAATCACCGTCATATCGCGGCAGAAAAAAATCTCGCAAGCCC
>JAEZNC010000007.1 GCA_023441905.1 Bacillota bacterium
AGCCCCACAATCATGCCTGTAATCGGGATACAGAAAGTGACGGCGCTGGCCGCTTCGGTGCCCGCAATGTTGTTGATATAAAGCCCGTCGATAACGGGCAGCAGTGCCTGAACGATGCCCATCAGCAACGTGGGCAGAGAGAGCATCAATATTGTTTTGAAAACCGGCCCGGCGATGATCAGATCGCGCCGCGCGCCGATGTTCTGTTTAAGAAAGCCGAATTTCATGTTGCGGTTTAAAAAGCCTTGTATCTGTGGGCACCATAAGCACCCGGTGAATGCACAGCCTGTCTATTGCCTTTCACATTAATATTTACACACAGAAAATTATTATAGGCATCTGCTGTCATTTGGTCAATCAACGAAACTGAGATAAAACAGCGAAAACCAAACGCCGCCGCGCAGAATTATGGGGCTATTTGCGCGCGATTGCCGCACAATCGGCGGTTTGAACGTGTAATGAAAAATCCGGCAGTTTCCACATGGATTTTGCAGTATCGGGTTGGTGTTTCGCTGAATATGTGTCACAAAGTGACCTTGAACACGTCGGGCTTAAGACTATACAGATCCTCACATGTCTCAACATACTGCCAGCCGAGTTTTTTGTAATACGCACTCGCGTGCTCGGTGCGAAGGTAAAGCTCGCGATATCCCATCTGCCGGGCCAGCTCTTGCACAAACGAGACAAGCTGCTGCCCGATGCCGCGGCCTCTCAAATCGCCGCGGACGATCAAAGCAGCGAGCCATGGCGTGTCATCCCTGCATGTCAAATCGTTTTCAACGAGGGAAACGGTGCCCACGCACTGCCCGTCAAGCACCGCGACGAGCCGAATCGGCAGCGTCTCCTTATGGCAGGCTTTGATGCGCGCCGTGAGATCCTCGATCGTTAAGTCATCCCGAACGCCTTTGATGAATTCGGTATAAATCCAATCGGAGACGGTTTCGGCATACTGCGGGTTTTCATTAAGATATTTGATTTCAAGTTTTTTGGTAGTCATGCTTTTGTTCTTCCTGACAGATTCGTTTGGGACCGCGCCGACGGAATGATCCGGGTTCATTATACTACATCGATGAACATATAAATATATATGTTCCAGAACGTATGGTTCCCGCTCTATGGTGGCGGATCGGGGCTGTCGCCAATAGGTGACCGAGGGAGAGAAAATGCCATAAAGCCGGTAACTTCCTCCGTTACGTCATGCCGACATTGTCATTTATGCCTGTACGATCCATATGCAATCGGTTGCGCACCGTGCAACCGCATTTCCAAAAACTATTGTAGATGGTTATTTTACAACATATTATATAAATAGAAACAATCATGGAGGGCCACGTATGAAACTCACAGGCGGAGAGATTGTTGTTAATCAACTCATCAATAAAGGTGTGCCTTACATCATTGGCATACCGGGGCACGGCGTGCTCGGTTTATTCGACGCGATTCGCAAAGCGGACGCGGCGGGGCAAATCAAGTATTTGCAGGTGAAACATGAACAGGCCGCGACGGCCATCGCAGACGGCTATTTTCGTATCAAAGGCGCACCGCTCGCCGTTTTCGCGTCGATCGGCCCGGGCACGCTCAACACGAGCATCGGCCTCGGGACGGCCTATGCGGATTCCACCGCGTTTCTTGCGCTCTGCGGCGACACGCACGTGCATATGAAGGGCGTCGGTGTGCTCCAGGAAATTGAGCGCTATCAGGACAGCAACATTCTAAGAAGCCTTGAGCCGCTCAGCAAGCGCAGCTGGCGTGCCGAGTCGGTTCGTCAGCTGCCGCGCATCATGCGGCGCGCTTTTGGCCAGATGACTACGGGACGGTGCGGGCCGTGTGTGCTCACGCTGCCGATGGATGTGCAGGCGGCGTCATGCGAGGTTGATGATGCAGCTTTTAAAATTGAAACGGTGCCGTTTCTGCCCTGCCCGGACAAAGCCGCCATTGAAAAAGCAATCGCGCTCATGCAAACGGCAAAACGTCCGTTGATTCTCGCGGGCGGCGGCGCGCTGCGCGCGGGCGCGGGCGAGTTGATCATGCGGCTTGCGCAGATGTGGGGTGCGGCCGTGATCACCACACTGGCGGGAAAGGGAGCCGTTGCCGAAACGCATGATCAATACGGTTTTCATACCGGCTCAAAAGGGACGGCGGTCGGCCTGAAACTGAGCCGCGAGGCCGATGTGGTGCTTGCGCTCGGCACGCGTTTTGCGGACGAAACGACATGCTCATACCGTAAGGGCATCGCGTTCAATTTTCCGAATACCAAGCTCATTCATATTGATGCGGACGCGGCGGAAATCGGCAAAAACTACGGCGCAGATGTCGGCATCGTGGCCGATCTCAAAGAGAGTATCCAACACATATTGAATCTCCGGCCTTCATTTGATATCAATGCGGATTATCTTGCCGAAATCAAAGCCTTAAGACAGGACTGGTTCTCATATATAAAAAGTGTCCGGGAACGGAAAACGGACAAAATCACGATCTCGCAGCTGATCGGCCTGTTAAACGAGGTGCTGTCGGATGATACGATCATCGTCACCTCCTCGGGCAACACGCAGGCGCAGCTGTTTCAGGAGTATTGCTACAAAAAGCCATACTGCAATTTGACCACGGGCGGTTTTTCCACCATGGGCTGGGCAGTGCCGGCCGCGATGGGCGCCAAGCTTGCCGCGCCCGAGAGGCCTGTGGCGGCGCTGCTCGGCGACGGTGATTTTCTGATGACGATGCAGGAGCTGTCCACGATGTCGCAGTACGATATACCCGTGATTGTGATCATGGCGAACAACAGCGGCTGGATGGCGATCAAAGATCTGCAGACGGACGCGCTCGGTGCGGACGCCGCGTTTGGAAACGATTTTTTACGGAACGGGACCGTTTACAGCCCGGATTTTACCGCCATGGCGCAGGCTTTCGGCCTCATAGCATACAACGAAAGCACGCCCGAGGGCATCGAAAATGCGGTCACACAAGCGCTTGCCTCCGGCAGGCCCGCGTTCATCAACGTGGAAGTATGCCGCGATTATCCCGATACGGGCGGCAAGGCTTTCGGGTGGTGGGATGTGCCGATACCCGCCTATATGGAAGAAAAGCGCGTTAGGTATGAACGGGAACGCGGCGAAGAGACCGTATAACATCAAAAATACAACTCATTGAGGAGGCAGGGCAATGAGCAAAATGAAGTTTGTTCTGGTGGGCTGCGGGCGGATAGCGCACCTGCATGCGGCGGGCTACAAAGAGAATCCCGATGCGGAATTATCGGGCGTTTTTGATATCAATCACAGCCGCGCGAAAAAATTCGCGCAGGAGTACGGCATCGGCCATGTGTACGCGAGCTTCGACGACGTGCTGGCGGATAAAGACGTGACGGCGGTCGAGCTGCTGCTGCCGCACCATCTGCACTGCGAATACACGCTCAAAGCCTGCCAAGCGGGCAAGCATGTGTCGGTGCAAAAGCCGATGGCGTTGAACCTTGCCGAATGCGACGCCATGATCAAGGCCGCGAAAGACAACGGCGTGAAGCTCAAGGTGTTTGAGAACTTCGTTTTCTATCCGCCGTATCAGCTTGCGAAAAAGCTTCTTGACGACGGGGAGATCGGTTCGCCGCAGGGCATCCGGCTCAAAATGAACAACGCGTCGCTCGCGTCGCGCAATATGCCCATTATAAACAAAAAGGCGGGGGCCGGTTGTGCAAAGGTGGATGAAGCCGTGGACGAAACGGGCTGGTGCGTCACCCCGGCGTCGTGGCTCTGGCGGTTCAACAATTCGCTTTCGGGCGGAGGCCCCACTGTTTTTGACGACGGGTACCACAAATTTTCGACGATACTTTATTTACTCGGCGCCGTAGAAAAGGTGGTGGCGTGGATCGACGAAACGCCGGTGATGCCGGGTATTTATAACGACGTGCCCGCCGTGATCATGTGGAAGCACAAGGACAAAAAGGTTTATGGCGTGTGGGACATCATGAGCTCCGACGAGATGTTTGTGGAAAGCAAGTATTACACGTGCGACGAGCGCGTTGAAATCACCGGCTCGCGCGGCGTGATCTGGGTGACGCGCTGCACCGCGACCATGCTCCCAAATGTCGCACCCGTGGTGATGTACCGCGACGGTAAGCTCACCGAATACTGGGACATGAAGCACGACTGGGCGGATTCGTTTGAGGCGTCCACGCGCGATTTTGTGGACGCGATCAAGAATAACCGGGAGCCGGTGCTTTCGGGCGAGCGCGGCAAAGAGGTGCTCAAATTCGCGCTGGCCGCGGTCGAGTCGTCTAAAAAGAACACGGAAATCTATCTCGACAGCTTTGAGGATAGGCCGCTCAAGAAGAAGCGAGGGTTTTTGATGAACCTGCTGACAAAAAGGCAATGAGCATGGATGTGAGGCTGACAATGGCGGCGGCAGCCGAAATCAGAAAACTCACCATTCGCAGCATGGCAGCAGCGGGATACGGTCATATCGGCGGCAGCATGTCCATCTGCGACGTGCTCGCCGTGCTTTATACGGATATTTTGCGTATTGATCCAAAGGACATCCAAAAAAAAGACCGCGACTGGTTCGTGCTCTCGAAAGGCCACTGCGGCCCGGCGCTTTATGCGGCGCTTGCGTATAAAGGCTATTTTGATGTGAGTGAATTAAATACGCTCAACGCGAACGGCACAAACCTGCCGAGCCACTGCGACAGGCTCAAAACGAAAGGCGTGGATTTGAGCACCGGCTCGCTCGGGCAGGGGCTCTCGCTTGCGGCGGGTGCGGCCTTGGGCAACAGGCTGCAGGGGATAAACAGCCGCGTGTTTGTGATCGTGGGCGACGGCGAGCTGCAGGAAGGCCAGAACTGGGAAGCCGTGCAGTTCATCGCGCACAGGCAGCTTAATAACCTCGTTCTTATTGTGGACGACAACAAGCGCCAGCTCGACGGCTACACAAAGGATGTCTGCAACCCGTTTCGCCTCAAGGCCAAGTTTGAGGCATTCGGGCTGGGCGCGGTGGAAGCGGACGGCCATGATGTGAGAGCGGTATACGACGCCTTGACACAGGCGGGGAATTCCGACAGACCGACGGCGGTGATATTAAGCACGGAAAAAGGGCATGGGTGCAACTTTGCCGAGATTGACGGCTTTAACCATTACATGGTTATTACGCATGAGATGGCGGACTCCGCCATTGCGGAAATTGATGAGAGGCTGAATAAGGCGTATGAGCAGATTCACTGATTTCAAAATGAGTGAGCAGGAAATGCGCGCGGCGTATTGCGACGCGCTGATTCATGAGGCCGAAAAAAACGAGCGCATTGTGGCGGTGGATACCGATGTGCAATATTCAATGGGCACCAAGCGTTTTTACGACCGGTTTCCGGAGCGTGGCATCAACTGCGGCATCATGGAAGCGCACGCTGTGGGCCTGTGCGCCGGAATGTCGGCAACGGGTCTGATTCCGTTTTTTCATGCGTTCGGTACATTTGCCACAAGGCGCGTTTTCGATCAGGTCTTTTTGTCGTGCGCGTATCAGCGGCTTAACGTGAAAATTATCGGCGGGGACGCGGGCGTAACCGCTACCGCGAACGGCGGCACGCACATGCCGTTTGAGGATATCGCACTCATGCGCACGATACCCGGCATCACGATCATCGAACCGGCCGACACCGCAATGTATGCAACGGCGGTCAAATACATGGCCGACACGGATGGTGTGTGCTATATGCGCTCATGCCGCCGCAAGGTCCGGCAGATTTACGATGCAGACGCGGCATTCACGGTGGGGAAGGCCAACGTGCTGCGCAGCGGCAACGATGTGGCGATTGTGGCATGCGGCATTATGGTGGCCGAAGCGCTGTGCGCGGCGGAACAACTCGCGCAAAGCGGTATTGAGGCGACAGTGATCGATATGCACACGGTCAAGCCGATTGATGAGGATACGCTGATAAAAGCGGCCAAAAATTGCGGCGCGGTGGTGACGGCGGAAAACCACAACGCGATCGGCGGGCTTGGCAGTGCGGTATGTGACGTGCTGTCGGAGATTTGTCCGGTTCCGGTGGAGCGCGTCGGCGTATTCGAGTGCTTCGGAGAAGTCGGCACACAGGACTACCTTCAGGAAAAGTTTCATCTGACAGCCAAGGATATGTACGTAAAGGCAGTGGCATGTGTGAGGAGGAAAAAAGCATGAGGATCGCCGTGGTCATCGAGGCTTCCGCGAGAGACAAAAACGGTCTCGTCATCGAGGCTTTGCAGAATGTGGATGCAAAGGTATATAATATCGGTATGAGCGGTGAAGCGGACAACACAGAGCTCACCTACATTCACACGGGCCTGATGGCGGGGCTCGCACTTGCTGTGGGCGCGGCGGATTTCGTGGTGGGCGGCTGCGGTACGGGGCAGGGATTTATGCTCTCCGCAATGCAGTATCCGGGCGTTGTCTGTGGCCATATTTTGGAGCCGGCGGACGCCTGGCTGTTTTCGCAGATCAACGGCGGCAATTGCGTGTCGCTCGCACTCAACAAAGGGTTTGGGTGGGCCGGAGAAATTAACCTCAAATACATTTTCGAAAAGCTGTTTTGCGATGTGCCCGGTGCGGGTTTTCCGCCGCACCGGAGTGAAAGCCAGAGGCGCAGCCGGCTGATGCTGTCGCAAATCAGCGCATGCACGCATAAGGATTTCGTTTCCATTCTTCATTCGCTGGATACAGGCATACTGCAGACCGTCAGCCGGCACGCGCCGTTCACGGATTTCATCAGAGAATTTGCGCAGGACTCAGATTTAAAAGCGCTCTTGTTGAGCGAGTCGGGCTGTTGATAAGGCAGCCTGTGCCACGGCGATGATAAGAAAAAATATCATATAATGAGTGCTTTACGCAGTGAGAGCGAAGCGACGACGAAGTGGAAAGCATCCCATGGCAAAACGCTTTAAGCTGGGATTTCAGTCCGCTGCGGAGTCGATTGCTTATATCAAGCAGCAATATAGGATAATCCGCCCTTTACGTAGTGGGAGCGAAGCGACGACTACGATGCGGATGAGGTTTTGTTGTGATTGATTATTATTTGCATTGAATTGCTCGAAGTGTCAAACGGAGGGTTTCTCTCCCCCAGTCACCTATCGGTGACAGCCCCCAATCCACCCGTATGGGTAGTCTTCAGAGGGGGCCAAGAGAAGAGGTTTTTTGACACTCTGATACGCTCTTATCGAGAGAGTCGGGCTGCCGATATCGCAACGTATGCATGAAAAGCGGCGATATCAGATAATCCGCCCTTTACGTAGTGGGAGTGAGGCGACGACTACGATGCGGATGAGGTTTTGTTGTGATTGATTATTATTTGCATTAAATTGCTCGAAGTGTCAAACGGAGGGTTTCTCTCCCCCAGTCACCTATCGGTGACAGCCCCCTGTTCAGAGGGGGCCGCCATAAAAGCTTGAATTTGCTCTTTCTGAATGAGCAGCGGAGGGTATGCGATGAGCCAATCTCTCAAAAAAGGCATAGAAGCGATGATGTTTCTCGCGACACGCAAAAGCGTGGGCGTGACGGAGCTCGCCGAGGCGCTTGATATCAACAAGAGCACGGCGTTTCGTATTCTCGATACGTTTCTTGAGGCCAACATGGTAGAAAAGAACCGGGAAACGCTCAAATACAAGCTCGGTCCCGCCATTTTGCAGCTCTCGGAGCAGTACTACAGGAATTTCAACATCATTGCGGCCGCAAAGCCGCTCATGGAGCAGCTCGCGTGCGATATCCGCGAGTCCGTGCATCTTTGCGTTTGCTCCAATAACAACGCCGTGATTATCGAGCAGATCATGTCGGATTCGCGGCTCGTCGTCAACGCCAAAATCGGCAACAGCGAACCGCTGCATTGCTCGTCCGTCGGCAAGTGTCTGCTGGCCTTTACATCCGATGCCGAAAGGGAAAGCATGATGGCGCATATCACGTATGATATTTATACGGAAAAAACCATACGCTGCAAGGAAGACCTGTACGCCGAGATTGAGAAGGTGAGGGCACAAGGGTACGCCGTGGACGACGGGGAATTAAGCGGCGACATCAAATGCGTGGCCGTGCCCGTGTTCGACGACAAGAACGCCTGCCACTATTCGCTGGGCACGTCGGGCGCGGTGAGCCGCATGACGGACGATAAGCTTGACCGGATCATCCCGCTTCTTCTCAAAACTGCGGCGGGCATTTTTAGCTGATGTAAAAAGAAAGGACGGCACAGATATGAAAGGAAAGCTTAAACAAAAGCTCGGTTATGCCAGCGGAGATATTTACGGCGGCGGCGCGTTTATGATTTTCAGCCTGCTGTATATGAACTTTCTCGTGCTGGTGGAGGGGCTTCCCGTTGTGGCCACAACCGTCATCATTTTTATCGGCAAGCTGTGGGACGCGATTACCGACCCGATTGTGGGGCGTATGTCGGACAAAATGCGCTCACGGTTCGGGCGGCGGCGCATCTTCTTTCTAATCGGCATACTGCCCGTGTTTGTGTCGTTCATCATGCTTTTTTACTCGTTCGGGCTCGAAAACACAACGGTAAAAATCATCTACTTCACGCTGACGTACATGCTTTTTGGTACGGCGTTCACGATTGTGATGGTGCCTTATAACGCGATTCTTTCCGACATGACCTCAGACTACAACGAACGCACAAGCTTTACCACGATGCGCATGGTTTTCTCGGGCGGCGCGTCGCTGTTTGCGGCGGTGGTGCCGGGCATCATCATCAAGGCAATCGGCGGCAGCCAGAACGGCCCGCAGCAAAAGGGCGGTTACCTCGTGATGGCTATTATCTTCGGTGCCGTGTTTGCGCTGGCCTGGCTGTTTGCGTTTTTGGGCACGAAGGAAAAAGACAAACTGCCCGAGGTGGAAAAAATGACGGTGAAAAGCTGGCTGTCCGTCTTTTCCAATAAAGCCTACCGAAATTTCTTAGGCATATTCCTGTCCTTTCAGGTCGCGGTTGATCTCGTGCTCGCGCTTTTCATATTCTATATCGATATCGTCGTGCTCCAGTACAAAAGCTATGAGCTGGTGGTGGGCACGCTGCTTGTGTTCTCGGTGCTGTTCATGGTGCTGATGGGGGCCATTGCGAAAAGAAAGGGCAAGGTGTTTCCTATCTATATCGGCATACCGATATGGATTCTGACGACGCTTTCGTTTATCTGGGTCAGCAGCGATACGCCCGTCATTGTGCTGTGCATACTCGCGGCGCTGATTGCGGTCGGGTCGGCCGCGGGGAACCTCTCCACATGGGCGATGCTGACCGATATTTTTGATATTGACGAGCTGCGCACAGGCCAGCGCCGTGAAGGGATTTACAGCGGACTCACCACGTTTCTTCGCAAATTTGCGAGCGGCGTGGCCGTGCTGCTTCTCGGTTTCGGGCTGGGTGCGTGCGGTTTCGATCAGAACCAGTATGCGATACTCAAGGCGAGCGTGACCGATTTTGACCCGGCTGTTTACGCGCAGAGCAACGTGGTATCGGGAATTAAATGGACATTCGTGCTGATTCCGCTTGTGTTATTAACCATCTGTTTCATCTTTGCAGTTCTTAATAAAATCAACAAACGGCGCTTCGACGCGGTTCTTAAGGGTATCGATTTGATCAAGGAGACAGGGACTCTCAACGGCTTAAGTCCTCAGGAGCTCGATGATGTGCTGACCGCCACCGGTGCAAAAAAAGATGCGCTGTGGGGCGCTGCAATGGAAACTTCAACAAATGATATGACACAAAACGTATAAGGGCAGGCAGTCTTATAAAGGCTGCCAGACTGCTGATAATGTTTCTTCATATCACTAAGTGAGCGATTGCGAGCCGACTCTGTCGTGGATTGAACCCCATAAGCTTTCCGCTTCGCAGTCACGTCGCTTCGCTCAGCATGACATATGAAGAGACTTATCATCAATATGATAGCATTATAAAGGCTGCTCTGTATCGTTTTTGAAACCGCTTTGTTCGGAGGGGAACATGGCTTATCTTCATGCACTCAATAAAAGGCTCAGTGCGCTTTATAAAGGCAGGGTGCAGGCTTTCGAAAGCAGCGGATGCCTGCATCTGACCGGCGAGCTGGACGACTGGCAGCAGATCGTTGAGGCGGGCCTAAAGGCTGTCAACAAGAAAAAATACATCGGCCTTGTGAACGAGATCAAGCTGTCAGGCCGCGAGATACCACCGATGAAGCTGCCGCCCGTGTCGGACAACACACTTGAAGGGGTAAGCCCCGATGTGCTGATCATCGGCGGCGGCATTGTGGGCTGCGCAATCGCGCGCGAGCTCCGGCGGTACGCCATCGATGTGATGCTCGCCGAGAA
>JAEZNC010000065.1 GCA_023441905.1 Bacillota bacterium
GCGCAGAGCTGTTTGAATACACGCCGATGCAGATCAAGCAGGCCATTGTGGGCTACGGCCACGCGGACAAAAAGCAGGTGCAGGATATGGTTCGGCTGCTGCTCGGCATGAATGCGGTGATCAAACCGGACGATGCGGCGGACGCGGTGGCATGCGCCATCTGTCACGCGCATTCGAGCCGTTTTGCGGACACGTTCCGCATCAGATAAGAGGGGCAATATGTACGATTATATCAAGGGTGAGGTCGTCTCCACGGATAAGGATGCCGCAGTGATTGAAGCGGGCGGCATCGGGTACCGTATCTATACCACTTCGCAGTCGCTGACGCATATCAGGGTGGGGGAACTGTGCAAACTTTTCTGCCACTTCGTGGTACGTGAAGACGCGCATACGCTTTACGGCTTCGTGACCACCGAGGAGCGCGAGATGTTCGTGCGTTTAACGGGCGTATCGGGCATCGGCCCCAAGGCCGCGCTCGCGGTGCTCAGCGCGATGAAAATCAGCGAGCTTGCCGCGGCGATCATCACATCGGACGAAACAGCGCTGCAGAAGGTGCCGGGCATCGGCAAAAAGACCGCGCAGCGCATTATCATTGACCTTGCGGAGAAGATCGGTAAAACGGAGATACTGGGCGAGGCGGATATGCCGGGCGCGCCCGGCGGCATGGGCACGGAAGCGGAAGCGCTGGCGGCGCTGGTAGCGCTCGGGTACAACCGTGCCGAGGCCACGCGCGCGATCACATCGGTGAAGAACCTCGGCGATACGTCTGAAGAACTGATATTGATGGCATTAAAGCGCATGGGGGCTTAGTAAAAAGCCTTTTTCTTGAGACAAGGGAACTGGAGTCAACGAATGTAGGGAACGACCTCCGCCTGTGCCCCAAAGGGGTGTGTCGTTCCATGTCGCCGCAGGCGACTGAGGGAGGAACAGTCAAAGCTATGCTACTCATCACTCCTTCCGTCAAATGCCGGATTGACATCCGCCATTTGCCACCTCCCTCGGTGAGGGAGGCAAGGCTGCGAGCATACACAAATGAATTGCACTGATGTGACTTATTGCTCAAAATACAAGCTCCCTCTTTGAGGGGACTGTCGCCGACAGGCGACTGGGGGAGAGAAAGTTAATAATAGCTCTTGAAGCTAGTTGGTATGTCTTAAGGCCACGTCAAGATGATGGCTTTATTCACAGAGGAGGCATAAACTTGGACGAAAACAGAATCGTATCCTCGCAGATGAGCGAAACCGACGTGGTGACGGACCTGTCTCTGCGCCCCAAAACGCTTGATGAATACATCGGACAGCAAAAGGCCAAGGATAATTTGAAGGTGTTCATGGCCGCCGCGAAAAATCGCTGCGAATCGCTCGATCATGTGCTGCTGTACGGCCCGCCGGGCCTCGGCAAAACAACGCTCGCGTTTATTATCGCCTCCGAAATGGGCGTGAACATCCGCGTCACCTCCGGCCCCGCCATCGAGCGCCCGGGAGACCTCGCGTCGATACTCACCAACCTCAATAAGGGCGATGTGCTGTTTATCGACGAGATTCATCGCCTCAACAGCAGCGTGGAAGAGGTGCTGTATCCGGCCATGGAGGACTACGCGCTCGATATCATCATCGGCAAGGGGCCCTCAGCGAGAACGCTGCGGCTCGGGCTGCCGCATTTCACGCTTGTCGGCGCGACGACACGGGCAGGCATGCTCACGTCGCCGCTGCGTGACCGTTTCGGCGTAATCAACCGTCTGCAAATGTATACCAACGAGGAGCTCAGCGAAATCGTCAAGCGAAGCGCGGGCATACTCGATATCGCGATTCACGACGACGCCGCGCTCGAAGTGGCCTCCCGTTCCAGAGGGACGCCGCGCGTGGCGAACAGGCTGCTCAAGCGCGTGCGCGACTTTGCCGATGTGAAGGGCGAGGGGTGCATCACGCTGCCCATCGCGCGCTACGGCCTCGAGATGCTCGAGGTGGATGAAATCGGGCTCGACGGTGTGGACAAGGCGATACTCGAAGCGATTATCTATAAGTTTAACGGCGGGCCTGTGGGGCTCGATACGCTCTGTGCCGCGACGAATGAGGAAAGCGTCACGATCGAGGATGTGTACGAGCCGTTCCTGATTCAGCTCGGGTGCATCAACAAAACGCCGCGCGGCCGTGTAGCGACGCCGCTGGCCTACGCGCATATGGGCTGCCCGTACGGCGGCGACACAAAACAGTTAAAGCTCGACATCATGGAGGACTAGTTGAAAACCAGCGATTTTTATTACGATCTTGACGAAAGCCTGATCGCACAGGTGCCGCTCAAACAGCGGGACGCGTCGCGGCTGCTCGTTTACAGCCGGCAGACGGGTGAGACGGCGCACAAGGTTTTTACCGATATCACAAGCTATTTGAATAAAGGTGACGTGCTCGTCATCAACGACACCAAGGTGCTGCCCGCGCGGCTGTTCGGCGTGAAGCTGGGCACGCAGCGTTCGGTGGAGTTTTTGCTGCTGCACCGGCTGTCGCTGACGCGCTGGGAGGTCATCATGCGGCCCGGCAAAAAGCTAAAGAACGGCGACACCGTCGTGTTTGCGGACAGTCTGCGCGCAGTGATCGGTGAGAAAAAAGAGGACGGCGTGACGGAGGTGGAGTTTAACTTCGACGGCGTGTTCGAGGAGATTCTCGATGCGCTCGGAGAGATGCCGCTGCCGCCATATATACACGAAAAGCTTGAGGACAAGTCACGCTACCAAACGGTTTACGCGCGTGAGCAGGGCAGCGCCGCCGCGCCCACGGCGGGCTTGCATTTTACGCCGGAACTGCTTGAAAAAATCGAAAAAATGGGCATATCCATTGCGCGTCTCACGCTGCATGTGGGGCTCGGCACGTTTCGTCCCGTCAAGGCGGACGAAGTGGAAAACCACATCATGCACTCGGAATATTACTGCGTCACCGATGAAGCGGCGACGTTAATCAACAGTGCGCGCAAGCAGGGCGGGCGCATCGTCGCGGTGGGCACCACAAGCGTGAGAACGCTCGAATCCACGGCGGATGAGGCGGGCATCGTACATGCGGGCAGCGGCTCGACGAACATATTCATCAAGCCCGGTTACCGTTTCAAGGCGGTAGACGCGCTGATTACCAACTTTCATCTGCCCGAGTCCACACTGATTATGCTTGTCTCTGCGTTCGCGGGACGCGAGCAGACGCTCGCGCTGTATAACGAAGCGGTGAAGCTCGAATACCGTTTTTTCAGCTTCGGCGACGCGATGCTGTTGCTTTAAAAAGACACAGATACCCATATTCGGCCATCTGGCGTCACAACGATCGAAAAGCGCGGATGGCTTTTATTATGGCACGCTCCTTGTCGCGCCAGCCAAGTCATCATTATGAATATAAGCAATTATAAAATTGATGAGAAATTCATGCACACAGAATGGATAAAATATGATACAATACATAAATAATCGTATAAAATACAACATATAGTCAATTAATAATTGATGACGGTAAGGAGTTAGAAATGAGTGCAGATGAGATCATTAAAGATACTTTAACAATGCCGACGAACTCTTTTGATTTCTACTTTCTGGTGCAACAAATTGTGTTTTATGTGGTCGCCCTGACGGTTGTTGTTGGATGTGTGTGTTTATGTATCCTGCTTATTAAAAAGGTCATTCGGTCTCTAAAAAAACCAACATAGTCATTTATAAGGGATATAAAAGGAATTTTATATGTAGGAATGATGGTTACTCACGGTTTATGAAAGAGAGAAAATCAGTATATTCGGCCATCTGGCGTGACAATTAACGATAAGTGCGGATGGCTTTTTGTTTTGTGCCTGATATTCGCGTATGCTGTCATATCCTTCATTTGAATACATTTTACATTTATACTAAAATAGAATGGAAGACAAAGTACGACAAAGATGAAATGGAGAAGTAAAAAGTTGAAGATAAAACGCTTGTTGCTATGTGTCATCACAGTCTGTGCGCTGCTTTTTTCCGCAGCGTGCGGTAGTGCGCCCGCGGCAGAATCGGGCGCGCAGGAGACGGTGC
>JAEZNC010000112.1 GCA_023441905.1 Bacillota bacterium
CCCCATATATTATGTACTAATTTTATACATTCAACAATAGGCAATCTTATGATAATGGTTCGTTTTTCTAATATTCTGAAGAATTTTGCACAATGGACATTATAAATAATATAAAAAACCGCCAACGATGTGCAAACATAAACGGGCACGACGGAAATGACTCACCGGCGTTCTTATACCACGCTGATCAACGAAAGATTATTGATCACATTCGCCAGGATATGCACGCTGCATTTTCAATGTCTGATTCGATATGGGTTAAACAGCGAAAGGCATCATAACGAAAAGAGCCGGCGTTTGTCCGGCTCTTCAGAATGTCAAAACCTTTTATCGCGGCCCCTCTGAAGACCGTCATGTAAGGGTTGTTTAGGGGCTGTCACCGATGGGTGACCGGGGAATAGAATACGGCAGAATTCGGCCATTCTCGCCAGCACTTCGTGCCGCGTCATCCCTTCAGAATAGCCATCTGTCTGCCCCACATAGCGGGCTGAGAGACTCGATAGGCTTTATCAACAGCGAGAAGAACCGGTATTTTCCGGCTCTTCTCGCTTTGGAGGGTTCGTTTATGGCGGGCACGTGCTCAAATATCAGCAGTTCTTATTATGGCCACATGCCCCGGAGCAGCCGCTGCACCCGCAGCCGCTCTGTCCCTTTTTCTTCTTTATCATGGATATCACGATCAGGACTGCGGCGGCAAGCACCGCAAGCCCTATCAGTATTGTGGCCAAATGCTCGGCGATAGAGTTCAGCATACTTTCCTCCTTCTCACAGCCCTGCTTTGGCTGAGACCAATGTATTGCCTGCATTTAGGCTCTTGCCCGGACGGAATATCAAGTAGAGCAGCACGGCCGCAAGCACCGCCGCCACGCCCGTTCCGACGGTAAACCCGCCGCCCGCAAACAGAACACCGAACTGATAAACGAGCAAGGCCATACAGTAAGAAAACACGTTTTGGTAAACCAGCGCGAACGCTGTCCATTTCCGGCTGTTCATCTCCTTGCTCATCGTACCGATGGCAGCCAAACACGGCGAATCGAGCAGGTTGAACATCAAGAAAGAGAACGCGGCAATCGCGCTCGGGAACATTCCCATCACAGCGGTCCACAGGCCGGGGTCTGCGTCACCGAGGTCACCGAGGCCAACGAGTATGGCCATTGTACTCACGATCCCCTCTTTGGCGACAAATCCCGACAGTGTGGAGGCGACTGCCTGCCATGTGCCGAAACCGAGTGGTATGAAGACGGGAGCGATGAAACCGCCGATAGCCGCAATCAAGCTGAATTCCGCGTCCACCATGCCAAACCGGCCATCTGAGAAGCCATAAGTGCTGAGGAACCACATAATCACACAGAAGAGGAACAATACCGTTCCGGCTTTCTTTAAAAAGCTCCATACGCGCTCCCAAACCTGAAGCAGTACGTTCTTGATGGCCGGAAGATGGTATTGCGGCAGCTCCATGACAAACGGAGCGGGTTTGCCTGCAAACATCTTTGTCTTTTTCAGTATCACGCCGGATACAACAACCGTAAGGATACCGACGAAGTACATCGTGGGGGCCATCCACCACGCGCCGCCCATGATTGCGCCCGCTATCAGCGCGATGACCGGCAGCTTCGCGCCGCAGGGCACAAATGTGGTGGTGATCATCGTCATCCGGCGGTCCTTTTCATTTTCTATGGTTTTGGTCGACATGATGCCCGGCACGCCGCAGCCCGTGGAAATCAGCAGCGGAATGAAGCTCTTGCCGGAGAGGCCGAACCGTCTGAATATGCGGTCCATAATAAACGCGATACGCGCCATATAGCCGCAGTCTTCGAGAATCGACAGGAAGAAGAACAATATGGCCATCTGAGGCGCGAAACCGATGGGTGCCGCGAGGCCTCCGATGATGCCGTTCACGATAAGGTCGTTGAGCCATGCTGCCGCACCGATATTGGTGAGCCACGCGTCCACGCCCGGCTGTATCCACTCACCGAACAACGTATCGTTCGTCCAGTCGGTCACGATGGTGCCGAGCGAGGTGACGGAAATATAGTAAACTGCGAACATCACCAGCACAAAAAGCGGCAGCGCGAGTATGCGGTTTGTCATGACCTTATCGATTCTATCCGATACGGACAGCTTTTCCTTCGCTTTCTTTTTATGGGCACCCGTGAGTACCACGGCCACGCTTTCGTACCGTTCATTGGTGATGATGCTCTCTGCGTCATCGTCCAATGCGCTTTCCGCCGCCGCTCTCGCCGCATCCGTCTTTTTCTGCAGCGCCGCCGAGAGAGAAATCTTTTTCAGCAGGTTTTCATCACGTTCAAACAGCTTAATACTCAGCCAGCGCGGGTTGAAAGCCTCGAGAGTTTTCTCTGCCTTCGCCGCTTCGCTTATTTGAGACAGCGCCTTTTCCACATGTTTTGAGAAGCAAAGCGGGGTGGGCTTGCGACCGCAAAGCGTCACCGCTTTGTCAATCAGCGTGTCGAGACCCGACTGCTTCATCGCCGATATCGGCACGACCGGGCAGCCAAAGCTCTTTTCCAGCGCGGAACAATCAATGATATCCCCGCGTTTTTCCACCAAATCCATCATGTTGAGCGCCACAACAGTCGGAACATCAAGCTCGATGAGCTGTGTGGTCAGATACAGATTTCTTTCCAGATTCGACGCATCCACGATGTTGATAATCACATCGGGTTTCTCATTGAGTATGAAGTCCCGCGCGATCACTTCCTCCAGCGTGTATGGTGAAAGCGAATAGATACCCGGCAAATCCACCACCGATACGTCTTTTTGCTTTTTCAGTTGTCCTTCCTTTTTCTCCACCGTGACTCCGGGCCAGTTGCCCACATATTGTGTGCTGCCCGTCAGTGCGTTGAACAGCGTTGTTTTGCCGCTGTTGGGGTTTCCCGCCAGCGCCATACGAATGGTCATGAATCGCTCCTCCTCAGATTGTTAGCATTGGCTAACATCGTAATCAAAAAAAATTATTGCACAATAATAGTTTCGGCGTCTGCCTTGCGAACCGAAAGCTCATAGCCGCGCACCGTCACCTCGATGGGGTCTCCCAGCGGAGCCATTTTTCTCACAAGAACCGAAGTACCTTTTGTAATCCCCATGTCCATAATCCTTCGCTTCACTGCGCCTTCGCCCTCAAGCTTCATAACTGTCACCGTATTACCGCAGGGCACCTCTTTTAGCGTCATATTTATTGTCTCCTTTATTTTTATACCACGATGCGGCTGGAAAGCTGTCTGTCCAGCGCCACGCGCGTATCCTTAACCTTCAGTATCAGATTCCCGGCGATGCTCGAAATCACCGTCACGGGATGGCCCTCAATGAAGCCAAGACGGTTTAAAAATCGTATCGTGTCATCTTTGCCCGTGATCTTTTTAATCGTGACAGAATCTCCGGGTTTTGCCATCGTCAGCGGCATAACTGTTCCTCGCTTTCATTAAGTTAGCCTAGGCTATCTTTTCAATTGATAGTTTACATTGGCTAACTATGGTTGTCAATAGGTAACTTTGTTGAATTCAATATTGCACCTCATACGGGTAAATGCTACTATATTCTTATGGCAGCCAAAACCGAGGTGATATGATGGAGCTTTACGAATCCGGAGAAAACTATCTGGAAACAATACTCATATTGAAGAATAGAAACGGCTATGTCCGTTCAATAGATATCGCACACGCGTTATCCTTCTCAAAACCCAGCGTAAGCCGCGCCGTGTCGATATTAAAAAATTCCGGGCATGTTTACGTTAACGGCGAAGGGTTTATTGACCTCACCGAAACCGGTGCCGCCATCGCGGAAAAGATTTACCACCGTCATCAGATGCTGACGTCATGGCTGACCGCACTCGGCGTCAGCCCTGAAACCGCGAGTCACGACGCATGCCGTATGGAGCATGTGATCAGCCAGGAAACCTTTGATAGAATCGGCGCACATATTCATCACAAGCCGTGATCTTTCAGAAACGAAAGAAAGCTGTGAGACAACTTTTCTTTCTCGGAACAGATTCTCTGTGCTTTTATCGCTTATTCAACTTTCAGAAAAGGAGTACGGAAAAATGATTGAATGGTTAGCCAGCATCCCGCCGGTATTACAAGCGCTGATTGCCACATTATTCACCTGGTTTGTCACCGCGCTCGGCGCTTCGCTTGTTTTTTTCTTTAAAGCGATCAATAAAAAGGTGCTCAACGGTATGCTCGGGTTTGCATCGGGCGTTATGATTGCCGCCAGCTTTTGGTCTTTGCTGGCACCCGCCATCGATATGGCCGAAGGCGGCCCGACACCGGCATGGCTTGTCGCGGCCATCGGATTTTTGTCCGGAGGCGGATTTTTATTTCTGGTTGATAAAGTGCTTCCCCATCTTCACATCGGGCTCGAGCGCAGCAAAGCGGAAGGTATTAAAACAAGCTGGCAGCGCAGTATTCTGCTCGTTCTAGCCATTACGCTTCACAATATCCCCGAGGGTCTCGCCGTTGGTGTGGCATTCGGCGCGGCAGCCATCGGGTCTTCCACCGCTTCCGTCGCGGGCGCCATGGTGCTGGCGATTGGCATCGGGCTGCAAAACTTTCCCGAAGGTGCGGCGGTATCCATACCGCTGCGGCGCGAAGGGCTTTCGCGCACCAAATCATTTTTATACGGCCAGGCCTCCGGTATTGTTGAACCGCTGGCGGGTGTTTTGGGTGCACTGGCCGTGGTCTCCATGCAGTCCATATTGCCCTATGCACTCTCGTTTGCGGCCGGCGCTATGATATACGTGGTTGTGGAGGAACTGATTCCCGAAGCACAGCGCGGCGATTCGAACACCGATATCTCCACGATCGGCTGCCTCGTCGGCTTTGCCATCTTGATGATGCTGGATACCGCGCTTGGTTGATTTTTGGTTTCAGGACTCGGGGTGCCGCCGCGCGTTAAACCGAGCGTATTCGTTGTTCCATATACGCCCGCAGCATTCCCCTGACAAAGCTGCGGGCGTTTTTGTACCGCGCATATATCATTTCAGATATGAACGTATCGCCGTACATGCGCCAGCCCATCGTCTTGCGGTAACGGATTGGCGCTCCCATAAAACCGCAAACATCCTTGATCGGATATCCAAAAAACAGGCCTGCCTCATGCGGAAAGTGTGGGCTGCGCATCTTTTGAATCAGCATATGCACATATTGATCAGGTGTCCCATGCTCCGGGTAACCCAATCGCACGAGAAAGAGCCTGTTCACCGCATCCGCCAGCACAGCCTGAAGGCAGCCCTGATGGTAAAAGAACAATTGCGCTTTTTCTTCGGTGGCTTTAACAATCTCACAAGCGACGGGTTCGCCCCATGCAAAGTGCGTTTTACACAGTTTTACACATTCGGAGGAGTGCACATTGATCAGGCTCGCCGGTTTGACACCCATGAGTGTGGCACCTGTGCTTTCCAGCAGCCGCACGGATTCTTTGCTCAGTGTGCCCGCCTGCGCAAACCGACGAACAATCTCGGGTACGCCTGCACAGCCGTGCAGGTTCAAATCCACATATTGCTTTTTTCCCGGTTCAGTCCGGTTATATCCCATCAATGGTCTTGTCCTCATACGCTGTTTACAGATATTATCCGCTTTGATTGAACATGAATATGCAAGCATGGGTTCTTTTGCGTATTGGGTGCAGCGGCTGAACAATAACAGCTGATCATTCGGCAGGCCGGAATATCTGCGCGTCGTGACCGTCATGCTTCCAGAACCGGTGGCGATTTGAGTTTAAGAGATTACTGTTCTTTTTTGGCTGCGGACACAAACAGCCGAAACCGCCTGTGCAGTTCGGGGCTCGACGCAAAGAACATATTGAGCATTTCCAAATGCTCGAGCGTGTTGGCGCTGATATTGTGTTCAATCAGTTCGGTCTCAACCAGAATGTTCTCGTTAATGCCGATCATATCAAGAAATTTCTCTATTGTTTTATGCCGGTACAGTAAATACGCCCCAAGCTCTTTCCCCGATTCCGACAACTCGATGATGCCATACCTTTTGTATTTGATGAAGCCGAGCTCACCGAGCTTTTGCACCATCTTTGTGGCGGATGAAGCCCTCACATTGAGTTTTTCCGCCAATTCATTGATGCGAAAATACCCTTCCGCCCCGGCATTTCTGAAAATCATCTCGAGGTAATCCTCCATCGCAGATGTCAGCAGCTTGTTGTTTTGGCTCAGCAGCTGATACCCCCTCACCGTATGAAACTCGTTTTCCATTATCATCATCCCATAATATAGAGTGTGTTGCTTAATGCATTATATTCGTCACAATCTAAAAAATATCTGAATATAGTGTAGAGAAAAAAACTTTCTCGCGGCTAACAACGCGTGAAATTGATATAGATGTAAAGAGGAAATCAATATGGACAATGATAACTATATACCGCTGTTTTTTCTGCCGATCGGGCAAAAGGCACGCGTTAAAAAACTGACTTCAGACGGCACGTCCAGACGCAGAATGCTCGACCTTGGGCTCATCATCGATACGGTCGTTGAGGCTGTACTCAAGAGCCCGGCGGGCGACCCTGTCGCTTATGATATACGCGGTGCCGTCATAGCCCTGCGCAGTGAAGAGGCCAGCCAGATCATGGTTCAATCCTGCTGAGGAGGGGTTTTACATGGGCTTAACAAACCAGTCGACCGGCCTTCACGCGATGGGAAGCGGGCTGACTGTTGCGCGAACGACGCCGTTCGATAAAATCATCGCTCTTGCCGGCAACCCGAACGTCGGCAAGAGCACCGTTTTCAACAGTCTGACCGGACTCAAGCAGCACACGGGTAACTGGCCAGGCAAAACAGTGACCAACGCGCAAGGGAGATACCGCCATAAGGATACTCATTTCATCATGGTTGATCTCCCGGGTACATACTCGCTGATGGCCAACTCCGCCGAGGAAGAGGTCGCTCGTGATTTTATTTGCTTTGCCGGGCCTGATGCCACCGTGGTTGTCACTGACGCGACGTGTTTGGAACGAAATCTGAATCTCGTGCTGCAAACTTTGGAAATCACAGACAGGGTTGTCGTCTGTGTGAACCTTATCGACGAAGCCAAGCGCAAGAAGATTCACATCGATTTAAAATCACTTTCCGGGCTTTTGGGCGTGCCTGTGGTGGGAACCAACGCTCGAAAAAGCAAGGGCCTCGGGGTTCTGATGGATGCTGTTTATGAGGTGTCGCACCATGCCCATACGGCCCCGCTTAAAATCACCTATGATGAAACCGTTGAGCAGGCCGTCGGTATGATTGAACCGACAGTTAAAGAGCGGCTCGGCGATAAGCTAAGCAGCCGCTGGATAGCATTAAAGCTGCTGGATGGTGATGATGCCCTATTAAGATCGATCAAGACATCTTTGGGCTTCGACCTTATGGAGAGTGAAACCGTCCGGGAAAAAGTTAATCTGGCAAGGAGCTTGCTGCGGGGAGCCGCAGTAGACATGGACGCGCTTCGGGATCACATTGTTTCACGTATTGTGAGCACCGCGGAGAACATTTGCAGCCAAAGCGTCAAATTTGAGAATACGACGTATAATCAGACAGACCGTAAAATTGACAGAGTTCTCACGTCGCGTGTCTTTGGCCTGCCCATCATGCTGGCGCTGCTGGGCGTGATATTCTGGCTCACGATGACAGGCGCGAACTATCCGTCTCAGCTGCTGTCAAGCGGTCTGTTTTGGATAGAAGACCGTCTGACCGAACTGTTCACCTGGCTTGGTGCCGCCGATTGGCTTCACGGCATCATCGTTCTTGGGATGTACCGGACGCTCGCGTGGGTGGTTTCCGTCATGCTGCCGCCGATGGCCATCTTCTT
>JAEZNC010000115.1 GCA_023441905.1 Bacillota bacterium
CCCTTATCATATGAATCGGGGTATAAGTATGCTTGATACCGTATTTCATGTCTTGCTTATCAATATCATTATACAAAGCATGATCTATTCGCTTGGTAGAATAAATAACAGTTTCTATAGCGATAACGATTATGAAAAAACCACGATCAAACGCTTTAAGCGCCTTTTCTTGTTCGGAAAAAAAGATAAGTATATTTTAAAGTTTTGCTATTTAGATCAGGCTATTGCGATTTGCATTTTATTGTTTACCGTTATCATGACTTTTTTGTATCTCGCCATCACAAATTTTATAAGTCACGATATATTTTTTCATAAGGTTTATGCTGCAATAGGCCTCTTTTGTGTACTTGCCGGTATTTTGATTTCCACTGCGAACGGACTCATCGCACATGTTAAGGCTTACAAGAAAAGAAGAATTGACGAAAAGAAGCATGGAAAAAGGCCAAATTCTAGTTCCCGGGAGTTTATGCAAATACTGCGAGCTCTACAGCAGACAAAGACTGACATTGAAAAAGAAAAAGCCGATAAGGCTGCAAATAAGGATGAAGATTAATTACCAAAGAATATTGTCCTATAAGTATTATCTGACGCATCCATTCATAAAGCTTCAGTTGACAATCTGACAAATACTGAATAGACCTTTTTAAACACAAGATAACGATTTTAGTTAATCATCAGAAAACTGACAATTTAGAATTCGCAATTTTAGATATAATATGGCATAATTATATAAATAAGTATAAGATGTGATTATATACAGCAAATCCGCAGATAAAGTGGAGGAAGCATGCTTTCTAAAATCACCAGCTTTGGGCTATTGGGTCTCGTCGGGTTCTCCGTCGTTGTGGAGGCCGATATTTCGCTCGGCATGCCGGCTTACGAGACCGTCGGTCTGCCCGGCGCCGCCGTGCGCGAATCAAAAGAGCGCGTACGTGCCGCAATCAAAAACTCAGGCTTTAGTTACCCGCAACAGCGCATCACCATCAACCTCGCGCCTGCCGACCTGAAAAAGCAGGGGCCGATTTACGATCTCGCGATTGCGCTCGGGCTGCTCTGCGCGAGTGGACAGGCTGACCTGCCGGATGAAAAAAGCGTCTTTTTGGGCGAGCTCTCGCTCGACGGACAGCTGCGACCTATTGCGGGCGCGCTGCCCATGGCCATTTCCGCGCGCGAGGCGGGATTCAGCAAACTGTTTATTCCGCCCGAAAACGCGGGCGAAACCGCCTATCTTCAAGGGCTGACCATCTACCCGGTGAAAAGGCTGTCTGATCTTGTGGCGCATCTTGGCGGCACTAAGCCCATCCAGCCGTACCCGATGCGCAGCTACAGCCCCGAAAAAGAGGCGTTGTATCCGGGCGATATGTCGGACATACGCGGGCAGCAGCAGGCGCGGCGTGCGCTCGAGATCGCGGCGGCGGGCTCGCATAATCTTTTGTTTATCGGGCCCCCGGGCTCCGGCAAAACGATGCTCGCACGAGCGCTGCCGGGCATTCTGCCCGATCTTTGCTTTGAGGAAGCGCTCGAAATATCCAAAATTCAATCGGTCTGCGGGTTAAGCTCGGGCGGTATCGCCAAGGTGCGGCCCTTTCGCAGCCCGCACCATACGCTTTCCACGGCGGCGCTCACAGGCGGCGGGCACTATGTGATGCCGGGCGAAATCAGCCTTGCGCACGGCGGCGTGCTGTTTCTTGATGAGCTGGCGGAGTTCAAGCGTGAGGCGCTGGAGGCGCTGCGCCAGCCGCTCGAAGACAGGCAGATCAGCATCGCGCGCGCCAACGCGAAGGTGACATACCCCGCAAACGTGATGCTGATTGCCTCGATGAACCCGTGCCCGTGCGGCAACTACGGCAGCGACAAGCCGTGCCGCTGCTCACCGCGCGAGATCCGGCAGTATCTGTCGCGCATCAGCGGGCCGCTGCTCGACCGTATCGATATGCATGTGGGCATGGACGCGGTGACATACGGCGAGCTCTCGGACGAAAAACCGGCGGAACGCTCAAGCGACGTGCGGGCGCGTGTAAACCGTGCCAGACAGATTCAGCATGCCCGCTATGCGGGCACAGGTGTTTACG
Organism: Bacillota bacterium; assembly: GCA_023441905.1. GTDB lineage: Bacteria > Bacillota > Clostridia > Christensenellales > SZUA-584 > SZUA-584. The sequence goes on from JAEZNC010000115.1 coordinate 2,073, forward strand.
GCAACGCGTCGCTTTCGGGGCAGCAGCTGGACATGCACTGTGCGCTCAGCGCCCCATGCCGCAAACTCATGGAATCGGCGTACACCGCATTTGGCTTAAGCCCGCGCGGGCGTGCCCGTGTGCTCAAGGTGGCCCGCACCATTGCCGACCTCGCGGGTGCGGAGAAAATTGAGGAAAAACATCTGGCCGAGGCGCTGCAATACCGCGCTCCAGATGAACGGTATTGGGGCTAGTCAGGTTAAGCCTGATAAATATTCCGATGCGTTGAAAAGAATCGGGTCACCGTGGCTGAAAAGGGCATGATCAATCGGATAGCCTATCAGTTTTCTGGCATCATTTTTCGTTTGTGCCGTATCACAGTTGAATTTCTCTGGAACTCCCGCTGTCAGACCGTGTTTGTCGTTGTTTCGAATAACATCACCAAAAAACATGATCTTTCTGTCTGCCTGATACAGAGCGATGCTGCCGGGTGTATGGCCAGGCACGCTGATCACATCCAGCCCGCCGAGGACATCGATCACGCCGCCGTCGTGCAGAGTGATGTCCACATGGCGGATCTGACAGCCAAATCTATTCATATACTTTTGCTCCTCGATCATCATGTGATGATAAGGCCCCGTAATGACTTTTTCTTGTGTGATGAAGGGGATATCCTCTTCATGCGCCGCCACTTTGGCATTCGATTGTCTGACGAGTTCAGCGGCTCCCCCGATATGGTCGCAATGACAATGGGTCAATACGATCATTTTAAGATCCGTCAAGGAGAAACCTGCTTTAACCATTCGATCGATCAGCTGGTTTGTCTGCATGAAAATGCCGCTGTCAATCAAAATAAAACCGCTGCCTGATGCCAAAAGAAAAACATTGGCACTGCCAATCCCCTGAATCAGATAAACATCGTCGAGTATTTTTTTCATAGATTCCTCAGATACAATTTTTGGTGACCAGTCTATTCACTTATGGTATATTATGTGAAAGGATACGTCAAGGGTCACAATATGATGCCGTAGAATGCGAGTTCGTGTCGATTGAAACGCTGCCGTCTGAAACGCTACAGCTCGCGCGTGCCGGATATACAGCGCAGCGCGCGGCGGAAATGCTGGCAGAGCTTTCTTCCAAAGACATACTCCATCTGGGCTATTCCGATCGGCTTAAGATGCTGTTATTGAATATTAAGCCTTGCATGCAGCGGCGGCATATTGACGGTGTATAGAAAAAGCCCCGGTCTCGTCGTCGTCCGACTCAATCCGGGGCTTCTTTCTGACATAAGCCTTGGGGTGTGGCGGCTTACGTGTCACAGGGTTCATGCCGCCCCACGTTTGGCGCGATGCCTTGGCGCGCTCACGCTTGGCCTTTTTGGAAAGCTTGGCTTTCGGAATAAATTTGTTCATTCGTTTTGCCTCCGAATGGATTATATACATGCTTAACTTTCAACAATAGAGCGGCGCAGGGAAAAACAAAAAGTCCGTTACACAAACGTGCAACAGTTCGATCAATCCCTCTTTAGTATATGACGTTATTTCAATGCCGAAACGGCCTGCGCAATTTTATCGAGACGTTTACGCAATGCTTTTTTGGGAACCATACCGACAAAACCCGTCAAATCCATTTCCGAGCCGGCAACGCTTCCGAGACCGACCTGTATCCAGCCGGACAATACGAGTTCATTTTGGGTGTATTCTACCTTGACATATTGCATAGCCGTCGCGGCGCCTGTTCCTTTTTTCCAGCATGCCTCGCCGTTGATAGTCTTTTCGGAAAAGCCCTCTGACAATAGCATGCTTGTGACAGTTTGATTGACAATTTCAAAATTCGCTGAAAACGGAACCCGAATCACTGTTCTTGGCATTGTGAAATCTCCTTTGTATTATTAAAACTCTTTTCCGCAACGCGGGCAGCGCCCGCAACCATTCGCAATATTGATATGACAGACGGGGCATTGATTGATGGTGTTTGAAAGCAAACTGACCGTTTTATCGCGTTGTCCGCGCTTGTAAGCAAAAAAAACAATAATGACGCCAAATAGCAATAATAGTACTGAAAAAATCCAGATAACCGTTTCATGATACAGACCGGCGATAATGAACCCTGACACCCCAAGAGAACAAAGAAAAATACCCAACAGCATTCTCATATGTCGTTTCCCTCATTTACGCTTCTATAAAGGTAGAAAATTGTCGATATCAAACCGTATATTGTTAATATTAACTTATATATACCATAAAATACGCCAAGAATCAACAATTCGCTGATTGATTGTTTGCCCTTTGATGTGTTTCACTTTATACATCTCTTCTTTTGTTCGCTGGGATATTGCATAATGATAAACCTTCTATGAACGCCCCTTCCAAGTATTCGTTGATTATTATTTTCGGTGACCAATCTGTTAACTTATGGTATGTTATGTGAAAGGGTACGTTAAACCACACGACACGATGCCCGCTGATGGGGGAATGCGCATGAACGGCTATTTTGAAGAGGAAAAATACTGGATATGGCTCGCTTCGCTGGGGCTCGGGGCCAAGGCCACCTATCTGGCGATGCGGCTTTGCGGCAGCGCGGCGGCTTTTTTTGATGCCGTGAAATGCGGGTCCGAAGCGATTGAAAAGCTGCCGTCTGAAACGCTGCAGCTTGCGCGCGCCGGATGCTCAGCGCAGCGCGCGGCGGAGGTACTGGCGGAGCTTTCATCCAAAGGCATAGACGCGATTACAAGGCTTAATCCGGATTATCCCGCACGGCTCGCGGCCATTCCGTGGCCGCCGCCCGTGCTGTTTGTAAAGGGGCGTCTTTCTGACATGCAGCGCGCCATTGGCATTGTCGGCACGCGCCGCTGCACACGGCGCGGCTTTGAGTTCACGCGCCGTCTCGCGGCAGAGCTTGATGGCATGTGCGTGGTATCGGGGCTGGCGCGAGGTATTGATACGGCGGCGCACTTAGGCGCGCTTGATGCAGACGCGCCGACCGTCGCGGTGCTCGGCTGCGGGGCAGACGTGATTTATCCGCCGGAAAACGCCGAGCTGTTTCACAGAATCAGCCAAAACGGCGCGGTGGTTTCCGAGCTGCCGCTCGGCACACAGCCGTACCTCGGGCATTTTCCGGTGAGAAACCGCATCATCGCGGGGCTAAGCCGCGGGCTGCTCGTGGTGGAATCGGAAATGAAGGGCGGCACGGCCATCACGGCATCGCTTGCGGTGAAATACGGACGGGATATGTTCGCGGTGCCGGGGCTGCCGACCATGAGCATGGGAGAGCTGCCGAACTCTCTGATCGCGGCGGGGGCGGTACCTGTATCGAGCGCGGCGGACGTCAAGACATATTACGGAGAAGGCGTGCAGTCGGCAGAAGAGGAAGAAGCGCGGCCCGTGATGGATTTGACGCAGGCAAAGATTTATGAGCTGCTGCGGCGCGAGGATTTGAGCGCGGAGGGGCTGGCGGCGCTTTCGGGGCTCGAACCGGGGGAGCTCAGCATCGCGCTCACAATGATGGAATTATCGGGCATCATTCGGCGGCTGCCGGGCGGGAAGTACGGCGTGTAACGGGCGATATTTGATTGGGCAAAGCATGAAAACGGTTTGTCAACAAAAAAGTTGATTAAACGGCTGCAAAGTGTTTATATTTGTCATATGAACAATATTGGGAAAAATGTCTCAATAAAAAAGAATAAGCGTTCCGGACAATGCAGCGTCATGATCGTGTCCAAAGAATTCAGAAGAAAGCCCGGTTCCTTTCGCTTGCCAAGCCGCAGAGTGATTCTGTCAGTGGGAGGAATTTTCTTGGCCGTATTGCTGGCTGTTGGCATTGCGATTGTGGCACTCGTTGGTAATTCTAAAATATCGGGACAACCCGATCAAATGGCGCAGGCACCGGCAGAACCCGCATCGGTCTCAATGATGTCAGCAATGGGCCAGCCGACGGAAAGCGCGTCCGCCACCACGGAAGAGAGTGCGCTGCCATCTGCGCAGATGAAAGCAGAGCCCACCCTAAAGCTGCTGCCGGAATATGAGGCGCAAATCAGCCAATCTCTGATTGATTTGCGTGAAGAGCAGAATATGGCACAAGAAAATACAACAAAACCATCGGAGATTTTGCCCGGTTATATGGCTTTAAGCGAAGCGATTGATCAAATCAACGCCAAATTCAACGGACAGATCGAGACAAAGATTGAGTCAGTGAAAGCCAATGCCCAGTTTGATGAATTCCAAACAGCATACACCGGGGATGCGGAAGGCGACAGCAATACCGTGAACAACTGGGCTGATGTGCTTGCCGTTTACGCCGTTACCACAAACACCGAACTAAAAGGGCTGACGGCCATACCCGACACGGATATGGAGCTGCTGAGCAGTATTTACAACAACATGAACGCCATTGAGGTGACAGCCAAAACCACGAAGCAAAAATTACCGGCAACCAGTCCGGAGGAGTCGACGCCTGTTATTACGCTGACAGCGTGTTTGAACGTTGAGAGCCTGACGTACGAAGAGGGCGCGGAATCGCAGGGGTTTACCGATGAGCAGAAACAGAAGCTGGAAAAGCTGATGTCCCCGGATTATTACGCGGTGTTTGCGCAGCTGCTGGGGATTGATTATTATGACGGGTTGGATGCCGATCAACTGACGGCGATTCTTTCGAATTTGGACGAGGGCACCACGGGCGCCAACATTGTGCAGGCGGCGCTGACGCGGGTGGGGAACCCCTATTCAAAGGGCAGAAGGGGCTCAGGGCGTTATGTGGACTGTTCGTATTTCGCCTTTTGGGCGTACGACCAAGCCGGTGTTGTGATTCCCACATCGTCGGTGGAGCAGGCGCGGTATTGCTACAACAACGGCTGCAAGGTAGATCTTGAAGACCTTCAACCGGGGGATCTCATATTCTGGTCTAAACGTTGCCATTGCGGGCGCTGGCACGAGATTCATCATTCGGGGATATATCTCGGAGACAACAAGGTGATTGAAGCCAGCTCGAGCCGGGGCCGCGTGGTAATTAGAGAGCTTTGGGAAGGCGGCACCTGGTCTATATTTATGGGCGCGAGGCCTTACGCGCATTAAGAAGCGAATAGTCACTACTCAATTCATCTATTAAAGTAAAATGCAATAATAAATAAAATCTATTCAATTGTCATTATGAAATGAATAGGAGATTTTGTTTGAAAAGAATTTTTATTGTACTTATATCAATGCTTTGTGCTGTTTTATTAAGCTCATGTGTCTATTTCGAATATGGCATAAATAATACAAGCAGAAATGATTCCGACGTTGAAAGAGCATTGTATAAATTACTGACTTGTGATAATTACACATATGTGCATATGAGTGAGAGCAGATTCATTAGTAATGGCGTTGCTACAGAGTCTTCAGGGACGTACGATAGTGTTATTTTTCATCATCCCTATAAGAGCAGATCATTTGCATTATGGGACCCGAATGACAGGGGTATTGTTTCAGGGACTGGTTATGAAATCCAGAAGAATGGGCATATAGAGCTAAAAACAACTCATCAGCTTGAGAATGGTGACGTAATAGAACGTGATCCAAAAGTAAAAGAAGTCTATGAAGAGTTTTTTATCAGACAGATGAATAATTGTCTTGTTTCTGAAGAACTCATTAAAGAACATCCGAGTGTGAAAGATTTAAGGAAGTATAAGGTGGTTGTTTCTGCTTACCCGTTTATATGTTTTTTTGGATATGTGGCCGATAAAAGGGATCCTGCAACAAAGATATTTATGGAGGTGTTCGATACTTGTGAGGGGTTCGTCTATATTGATGGCAAGACGAATGATGTCGTAAGTATCGCTTTTGACTTGTCGGGGAAAAAAGACCTATCTAAAAAAGTCAATGACAGAATAATAAAAGAAGATGTTACACATATTAGTATGGGCGAGTTTGATAAACTTAGGTTTTCTTACACAATCACAAGCATCAACGATAACAGCCTTGAGACAGAGGAGATAAGAAAAGAAATTGACAATGAGATGCAGTATTGAAAAGGAGAAGTTACCTTAACAAAATCAGTTTGCTATAAATAAGAACCTCCTCTGCTAAATTCAATATAATATATCACCGTAAGCGTATCAACCCAGATAGAGGAAGTCGCGCTTGCTTTTTTTTTCATACGAATATATAATCTGCACTTAAAGGGCTACTATGTGTTGAAACGGCGCAACGCCGCATAAAATACCACAAGAAAAGGCATGCACACATGTCTCGGGTTGCTGACAAAAATTCTAGCGCCATTTCGGGCACGCGTCAGCGAAAAGAAATCCCATGATGATTGGATTAGGTTATGGGAGGTCACCTCGCTTCGCTCCTCAACATGACAGACAGAAGCTTTTATCAGCTGAGAGAAATCTACTTGTCTTTGACTGTGAAACAAACTGCATGGAGTAAAAGATGCAAAAGAGTACCGCGAAAGCTTCAAAACCGGCAACAAAGAAAACATCAAAACCGGCGGCAAAGAGAAACTATGATCTTGTGATTGTGGAGTCGCCCGCAAAGGCCAAAACAATCAGCCAGTTTCTTGGCACCGGCTATAAGGTGCAGGCGA
>JAEZNC010000147.1 GCA_023441905.1 Bacillota bacterium
ACCTTCCGTCATGACGGGCGCAACGACAAACAGCGTTAAACTGCCTTTGAAAAAAGACTTATAATCCGCAACGCCGTTCGATGCATCCAGATAACGAAGATCGATCGGTACATCCGTGACGGATACGGTCGCACCGGTTGCCGGTACCAGTACAGTAAAGCTGCCCGTTGCCACATATCGATCGGCACATACACCGCCGCCGCCCGAACGGCTGTGGTCTTCCGGAGGATCGATATCGAAATTTCCGTCAGCCATAACAAGGCTGTTTACGCCCGTTAGAATAAAATCATCTCTTGTTGCAACGCTTTGCCCTGCCGCCTGAATCTGTTTGGTATTAAATATAAGCTGCTTAATAAACGCCTCCGCATTGGCAGGGTTCGGATCGGAATCTTTGATGTTATCAGAAAACGTAATCGGGTGCGTACCGTCGATCACAGTGGGAAAGGATATCGTCTCAAAAAGGCTGTCCGTGTTTTGTGCATCAAAATCATCCTGGCCGATCTGGAAATACGGAACATCAGGACTGCCCCACTTATGAAGCGGTATATCCGTCCAGCCGCCGTTGGACGCTCCAAACAAACCTTCGATGATCTTGCCTTCATACGTCAGAACAGTTTTGGCCGTGCCTTCAACGGCAGTTTTCGAATTGGTCAATTCGTTATATCCTTTATAGACCTGGCTCCTTGTCGAATCATAGACATCATAAGGTTGAGACGGCCTCAAATGAAATTCGGCATAGCTTCTCGAGGCAACCGCCTGAGATTTCAATGCCTCTACGTGCGAACTGTTTTCCATTTCACTCGGCACCACGCCAATGAGATAATCCTCGATATAAACATGGTTCACAGCGGTGATATGCCCACTCTCTATGATAAACTCCATATCACCGAGGTATTTAAAATTATTAGCTGTCGAGCTGCCTGCCTGCTCGTTGTACATCCAAATGAAGCTGTTTCGTCCGTCCGTGGCCGCGTGCCGCACCAGCTTAACCGAAGCGCCGCTCGCGAGCCTTTCAGCTCCGCAGTAAAGGTTCAGCACGCCGCCCTCTAGCTTCACGGTATAGAGCTGCCGCTCTAGCCCCGGGCCGTCCGTACCGATTGTGTAATTGCCGTCCGCGAAGAACGAAAACTCAGTGGGGTCACCGATTGAGAGCTTCACGCGTACGATGCGATACTGCTCATCAGCAGCGAATGCCGTGGCAGCCGTCGCGAGCAGAAACACCAATATGAAAATAACAGTGACAACAAACTTGCGCCGCATTAAAAATACTCCTCTTAATGTATTCCCACCACTCACAATCTGATTATATATACTTTAACCGATGATGATGAATCATTGTTCCTTAAATCGTCATATCTTTCCAGATTTTATCATAGTTTTTTTTGCTTGTACATATGAGCAGGAAAAAATTTGTTTCTTATTTTGCACATCTTAATGTTGTGGGTTTTAATATACCCGTCATTTGCTCATTAAAAATTGTCAATTCCATGATTGATATTATTCTACACGTATCATATTATATCACATGTTGAATATAAAACAGGAGGGGCTTTTCCATGGCATTGCGATTCGCGTTACTCGGCCTGCTCAGTTATCATGATCTGACCGGATATGAATTAAAAAAGATGTTTGATGAATCCATACGCAATTTTTGGTATGCGAGCATCAGCCAGATTTACCGCGAGCTCAATACGCTCGAAAAGGACGGGCATGTGAGCTCCGTCATTCAGCCGCAGACCGACCGTCCCGACAAGCGCGTTTACAGCATCACCCCCGAGGGAAAACAGGCCTTTCAGGAATGGCTCGCGCATTTTCCCGAACATCTGTCGAAAGAGAAGCGTGACGAGTTCAGCCTGCGCATATTCTTCGGCTCGAATCTTTCTAAGGAGCAGCTCATCGTGCAGTTTGAAAGGCTTATCGAAGAAAAACGCGGTCAGCTCATTGATGTTGAAGGCTTTTTAAACCTGACTCAGGATTATACGCAAAAGCTTGCGTTAATGGGCGGCGAGGAGATGTACTGGAAGTTTATACTGCGCCGTGCGGCGATGAACTTGAACGCCACGATTGAGTGGGCGAATGAATGCATCGCAGAGCTGAAGAAAGGGTAACCGGAAAGCAAATAAACAAAGAATCAATCCTCAGCCAGCTTACGACAGCTCCTTTTCAAAGGAACCTCTATTCGCCGCACGAGACAAGCCTCCTTTTGAAAGGAGGTGGCACGCGCAGCGTGACGGAGGATTGCGGAATTGCTGACAAGAATTATGCTTTTGCATTCAAATATTTTAAATGAGGTAATCAATTATGAAAATCACGGAAAAGGTCACCATGCTGGACGGCACCCACTTCAGTCACGTTTTTCTCGTGTCCACCCCCGAAATTGTGCTCATCGACACAGGCATGGCGTTTCAGCGCAAAAACGTGCTGCGCGCCCTCAACGATCTGGGCGTCAATTTCCAAGACATCAAGCACATCATCTTCACGCACCACGATGTAGACCATACCGGCAGCGCTTTGCACCTGCAGCAGCTGACAGGCGCAACGCTCTGGGCCTCCGCCGAGGACATCCCGTATATCACGGGCGAGACGCCCCGGTACGGCTTCAAAAAATACATCGGCAAGCTGCAGCGGCATAAGCCGTCCGGGCTGCGTGCTTTTGAGGGCGGCAGCATCTGCGGCATTCAGGTGATCCCCACGCCCGGGCACACGCCGGGCCACG
>JAEZNC010000221.1 GCA_023441905.1 Bacillota bacterium
AATCGACGGTGCCGTCGTGGATATACTTCTGGGCGTATGCAACCGAAGGGGCTTCGTTCTCAATCTTTGCGGACAGATTTTTGATGCGGGTGCGCGCGACAAACGGGTTTTCAAACGTGAGCGGGCCCCCCACGCAGCCGCCCGGGCATGCGAGGCCTTCAAAATACTGAAGATCTGTCAGCTTTAAATTCTCGACTTCCTCAAGCACCTTAATGACATTGCCGATGCCGTCTACCGCGAGAGAATTCGTGATGCCTGCAGCGGCGGCTTCGCCGCCCGAATTGGCCCAGCCCACGCCGCAAACCGAGGCAGTAGCCCCCTCAAGCGTGACTACGCCCGGTTTTTTAAGCTGGCCCGCGAGCAGGCCATAGATATCAATCACCGAAAATGCGCCGTCCACATTGCTGCTGTCGATGCCGTAAGGGTTCTTGATACTAGTCATTTTGGCGGGGCAGGGCGTAATGAAAAACGCGCCGATATCCTTGAGGCTGACACCGTGCTTCTTTGCGTATTCGCGCTTGGCAACCGAAGCTGCCACCTCCATCGGAGACAACAAATCAATGATGTTGTCAATCAGGTTCGGAAAGCGCACCTGAATCAAGCGTACAATCGCGGGACAGGCCGATGAAATCACGGGCAGGTTTTCCTTGTCCTGAATTTTTTCCTGTATCGCGCAGCTCACAATATCCGCACCGCGCGCCACCTCATACACATCGTCAAAGCCCATCAGCTTTAATGCGACCACCACGCGGTCGATGCTGCTTAAGTTCTTGAACTGCCCGTAAAGCGCAGGCGCAGGCAGCGCGATTTTGTATTTGAAGCGCCCGATATCCGAAAACGGATCGGTATACGAGATCTTCGCATGGTATGGGCATACACGGATGCATTCGCCGCAGTCGATACACCGCTCCGCGATGATCTGCGCCTTGCCTCCCCGCACACGAATGGCTTCTGTGGGGCAGTGCTTAATGCAGTTGGTGCAGCCCTTGCACTTGTCACGGTCAAGACGAACCGAATGAAAATACGTATTCATGACATGCCGCCTTTGGTTAAATAGTAAACCTCATATCCAAAACAGTGCCGCTTGCGTCGGAAACAATAGAAAACTCATCACTGTTCTTTTTGATATTGGGTAGCCCCATGCCCGCGCCAAAGCCCATCATCCTGACGTCGAACGGTGCGGTGGAAAAGCCTTCGCGCATCGCCATATCGATATCGGCGATGCCGGGGCCCGTATCCGCGCAATGAAGCGAAATGGTATCGGGAGAAATCTCAAGTGACATCACGCCGCCGTGGCTGTGAATAATCATGTTGAGCTCGGCCTCGTAAGACGCGATGGTCACACGTCGCGTCAGCGCGGGGTCAATGCCGATCATTCTCAATATGCTTTTGATTTTTGCCGAAGCTTCTCCAGCCGAAGCAAAATCGCCGGCTACGACATCGTATGTCTCCTTGTAAGCATCCGTCATTGCTATAACCTTTGACAGGGAGGGAGACCTTTTTCGTAGAGTTTGCCGCACGCTTCGTACAGCGTATGGTCGCAGCAAAGCAGAGTGACACCTGTCTGCTTTGCAAGTTCGATGATGTCGTCTGTCGGCTTTTTGCCACGGACGAAAGTGATGCACTGCACATCAAGCATTTCCGCCGTACGGATGACGTGCTGGTTCACCATGCCGGTCAGCAGTATGCAGCCGTCTTTGGCGAATGTGAGCACGTCGCTCATGAGGTCGGCACCGCAACCCGATGTTACGGGCTTGTCCATGTGTTCTTCACCGCAAATCGGGGATGCTCCGATCGCTGCGGCTGCTTCAGAAATTGTCATAAATGTCCTCCGTCTCCTGCTAGTATCAGACCTTAAAATAATCAGTTCTGGCTTATTTCATCTAGGAATGTTGTATAATCGACAACAATACCGATGATATTATACTTCAACTTGGAGGAAAAATCTACGGCTGCGGCACCGGTAGACAACGGAATATTATCCAGCGCCGTGCAGAAGCGGTCCATGTAGGCGGAAAGCTTGTCGGTGGCGGCAGTGCCGGGGGTGATAACTTTCTTGAAATTATCCGTGACGGTGTGCGCGTTGGTTTTGAGCGCGGTGATTTTATCGTCGACGTTTGTGCCCTTGTCGGCGTCGAATATGATCTGCTGCAGATTGTTCACCGTATCGGAAACGAGCGTGAAACAGCTTTTAATCGCGTCGATTTGCGTTTGTTCCGCGCCCACCTTGAATTCGAGCGCGCCCGATTCGAGCTTATAGACCGTGCAGACAACGCCCTGACCATCCAGCTCGGTTTTTACGTTCTTCGCGTTTTCTTCGCTCGTGTAGCCGGCAATGAGGGCACGGTAGAGGTTGCCGTCGAAGGCCACATAGCCTGCGCCGCCGCGCGCGATGATTTCAGATGCGGCAGCTTTCGCGTTGGCTTCGTCCGAAAAGGCGCCTGCCTGCAGAGTGAAGAGCGCGACGCTGTCCACCTTGATCTGCTCTTCGGCGCGTGCGCCGGAGGCTTCCGGCAAACTGACAGCCTGCGGTGTGGCGCTCGTGGAAGCCGACTCGCTGGGCTGTACGATGGGGGCGGCGCTCAGCGTCGTATCGGGCGTGGCAGCGGCAGCGGCGGTGGGGTTGCTGTTGAAAACGGGATTGATCACGTTTTCGGCTAGCCAGCCGCCTGCGGCTCCGGCCGTGACGAAATAGACGGTGATACCGAGTATGATGGCGATAAGGATCAGGTTGCCGTATCGTTTTTTCCTTCTTTGGGGTGGCTGGGACATCATTCGTGAGTATCTCATATTTCTCCTCCGTATTGGTAATGTGTTCTTAAAAAAATATATGAGGGGGAGGGGACAAATATGAAACGGGGACTAAGCCAAAGATATACTATCTTTTCAATGCAATATATTAGGTAAGATTTACATGTATAAAGTGACGGCGCGGCTCTTTCATGGAATGCGATGAAAAAGAAGCATAAGCAGGAGAATCTATGTCCTCCCCTTAATGGACGTATTCAGTATTTCGCAACAAGATATAGGAATAACATGCGGGACGATGAAGTCAGCAATTCGCGATCATACTGTCTGATTAGAATTGAAATATCACATATAGCTATTTTCATAAAATAAGGCTCCGGCAAACCGCCGAAGCCCTGAATATCTTATCTTGTTTATCTGCTTTTCCCCATAAAGAACAGCGCAATCGTGCCCGGGCCCGCATGCGCCCCAATCACCGCGCCGAGCGGATTGATCATGATCTCACCGATGGTGGGGAAGCGGTCCTTGACCATCCCGGCGAGCTTTTCCGCCGCTTCAATGTCGTCACCGTGGCTGATGAATATCGACTGCCCGTCCGGCTGATAAATATACTCTTCCATTTTCTCCAGCAGGCATTTGAGCGCGCGCTTGCGCCCCTGTTCTTTTTCACGCGGAATGAGGTGTCCCTCGAAATCCACATTGAGCACCGGCTTAATGTGCAGCAGGTTTCCCACAAACGCCGCCGCGCCCGTCACGCGCCCGCCGCGCCGCAGGTGGCTTAAACTATCCACGGTAAACCAGTGGTTGAGCCCTAATTTGTTGGCTTCCACCCATTTGGCCACTTCGTCAATGGATTTTCCGGCGTCGCGCATCTTCACGGCGTAATCCACGAGCAGCCCCTGTCCAAGCGATGCGCAGAGCGAATCGATCACGTAAATCTTGCGGTCGGGATATTTTTGACGCATGTCCTGGGCCACAAGGTTTAAGTTGTTGTAGCTTCCGGAAAGTCCGGAGGAAAACGCGATATAGAGAAGATCACTGCCCGAAGACAGCACCTTTTCAAAATCGGGAATGATGTCCGCGGGTGTCAGCTGCGATGTGGTGGGCATTTTGCCGTCGCGCTCAATATCAAAGAACGTCTTGGTATCCATATCTCCGTCTTTATACTCGGTATGATCGATGGTGTATGAAAATTTAAGCAGGAGCAATTTGTTCTTTTCAATATAAGATTTGGGCAAATCCGACGTGGAGCATGTGCCTATCACAAAATTCGACATGAGCGATTCCTCCCTTTTTTGGACATTTTAATAGAATGCACAAGAATAATCAAGGGACAGCGCCGTTGTTAATACTTTTTTCATACAATACTGGCAGATTGATGATACAATACGGTTATTTGCCGTCTTCAAGGCAGCTTTGGAGTGCCGCCAACACGATGCTCATATCCGGATTGCCTTCAAAAAAAAGCCTGCCGCCGCAATAGAATGCGGGAATCAGCTGATGCTCAAGCGGCTTCGCTTCGTCGTCCAGCTCGGAAACGTATCGGACATCGAGCACAGAAAATTCCGGATGTCTGCCGAGAGCCCTTTTAAGCAGCATTTTTGCTTTTTTGCAGTAACCGCATTCATCACCATACAGTAAAACAAGTTGTTTCAATCATATCCCCTCCACTAAGAAATATATGAGGGAAACTGTATAAACGTGTGGGGGATAAGTGACACACACATGATGCAATATTTTTTTTGTTAACATGCAAAAAAACATGCAATTATAGTTGTAAAGCCGAATATAATGTGATATCATACCTTCAAATGAAGGTTTGAATATAACAATATGCAAATTGTAATAAACCAATGGAGGTTTTATGATATTATCCAGCAAAGCAGTCAACATTGCCCCTTCAGCAACGCTGAAAATTGATGCAATGGCCAAAAAGCTCAAAAGCGAAGGCCGGGATGTCGTCGGATTTGGTGCGGGCGAGCCCGATTTTGATACGCCCGAGAACATCAAAGAAGCCGCAAAAAAAGCGCTTGATATGGGGATGACAAAGTACACACCCGCCACAGGCTCCGTGGAGCTGCGCGCCGCGATTGCGAAAAGACTTTCGGAAAAATTCGGCCTTGATTATTCATCCGAAGATATCGTTGTTTCCAATGGGGCAAAGCATTCGTTGTTCAATATATTTGCTGCGATTTTGAATCCTGGAGACGAGGTTATTATTCCCTCGCCATACTGGCTGACCTACCCCGAGCTTGTGATGATGTCGGACGGTATCCCGGTATTTATTGAAACCGGGTGCAGCTTCAAGGCAACGGCGGAACAGATTCGCACCGCCATCACAGACAAAACAAAAGCGTTGATTTTAAATTCTCCCTCTAACCCGTGCGGCGTGATTTATTCTCGCAGTGAGCTTGAGGCCATTGCCAAGGTGGCGGTGGAGGCCGGGATTTTCGTGGTATCCGATGAAATATACGACGAACTGGTTTATGAAGGCGAGCACGTGAGCATCGCATCGCTCGGCAAGGATATTAAAGATTTAACCATCGTCGTCAACGGCATGAGCAAAACATACGCAATGACCGGCTGGCGTATCGGGTACACCGCAAGCACGCGTGAGCTTGCCAAGGTCATGGGGGCTTACCAGTCGCACGCGGCGTCCAACCCGAACTCCATAGCCCAGTATGCGAGCATTGAGGCGCTGCAGGGCCCGCAGGATCAGGTGAAGCACATGAAAGAGGTTTTTGACAAACGGCGCAAGCTGCTTTGCAGCCTCATTAACGATATTGACGGCCTCTCTTGTGAGATGCCTGGCGGCGCGTTTTATGTGATGATGAACATCTCGCAGCTGATCGGAAAGAAGTATGACGGTATTGAAATCACGGGATCGTTGAACTTTTCCGAACTGCTGCTCGAAAAAACGCTGACGGCCGTTGTGCCGGGTATCGCTTTCGGCGCAGACGATTATGTCCGCCTGAGCTATGCGGTCAGCGAAGAGAATATTAAGAAGGGGCTTGGGAGGATTAATGAATTTGTTCTTTCACTCAAAGCCTGAAAGGGGATAACAGTATGAAAGGTGATGACATGAGAAGCGTAGACAAAAGATGGAACCTGTTGCAGGAGAATGACTATAAATTTTCGTTTCAGGACGTAAAGGAGCCGCAGTACTTCCGCGATATGTTCGATTACGATTCGGTGCCAAAAATCACATTTAACCACCGTTCCGTTCCCATGCGTATGCCTGAGAACATTTGGATCACAGATACCACATTCCGCGACGGCCAGCAGTCGCGCTCGCCGTTCACGGTTCAGCAGGTGATTGATGTATATAAGATGCTCCATCGGCTCGGAGGCCCCAAAGGCATCATTCGCCAGAGCGAATTTTTTGTGTACACGCAGAAGGATAAAGAAGCGCTGCAGGCGTGCCTTGACCTTGGCTACGAATTCCCGGAGGTGACCGCGTGGATACGTGCGAGCCAGAAGGACTTTGAGCTGATTAAAAGCTTTGGCCTCAAGGAAACGGGCATTCTTGTGAGCTGCTCGGATTACCATATCTTTAAAAAGATGAATTTAACGCGCGCGCAGGCCATGGAGAAATACCTGGATATCGTTAAAATGGCGATCGATTTTGGCATCAAGCCGCGCTGCCATCTGGAGGATATTACACGCGCCGATTATTACGGCTTTGTGGTACCGTTTGCGGATGAACTGATGAAGATCATGCAGGACACGGGCGTACCCATCAAGATTCGCATGTGCGATACGCTTGGGTACGGCATCACATACCCGGGCGCGTCGCTGCCGCGCAGCGTGCAGGGCATCGTTTACGGGTTGCACCAGTATTCGGGTTTTCCTTCTGAGCTGCTTGAGTGGCATGGCCACAACGATTTTTACAAGGTCGTCACAAACTCG
Source organism: Bacillota bacterium (assembly GCA_023441905.1). Taxonomy (GTDB): domain Bacteria; phylum Bacillota; class Clostridia; order Christensenellales; family SZUA-584; genus SZUA-584. Next base: position 6,658 of record JAEZNC010000221.1, read on the forward strand.
GCCACAGCATGGCTCTACGGCGCGTCGTCGGTCAACTGCTCGGTGCTCGGCATCGGCGAGCGCACAGGCAACTGCCCGCTTGAGGCGATGGTGATGGAATACTGCGGCCTCAAAGGCACAACGGACGGTATGGATTTAACGGTCATCACGGAGCTGGCCGAATACTTCGAGAACGAGCTCGGCACGGAGATCAGCCCGAGAACGCCGTTTGTGGGGCGGAACTTCAACTCCACGCGCGCGGGCATTCACGCAGACGGCCTTTTGAAGGACGAGGAGATATACAACATATTCAACACCGAAAAGCTGTTAAAGCGCCCCGTGACGGTGGCAGTGGATGCGCATTCGGGGCTTGCGGGGATTGCGCACTGGATGAACTCGCACTTCAAACTCAAGGGCGAGGCGGCCATGGGCAAGCAGGAACCGTTGATTATGAAGATCAAATCTGAGATCGACAAAGAATTTACCGAAGGCCGCACCACGGCGTTCGGCGACGACGAGCTCGAGATGATCATCCGCGAGGTGGATGAAACGGTGTATATTGCGCTGTGCCATCACCGCAGAGACCTCATGGCCAAGAACGCTTAACAGGTAAAACGGCTGAGGATTTCATCTTAATTTCGTAGAAAAAACTGCCCGGATTGTTAAGCTGGTCTCTTTACAAACCGGGCAGTCTATGATAATCTTATTACCAATAGAACACCTTTAAATCGGTCCAGAGAGTCCGGCAAGGTTAGGTTATCCTGTGTTTGTTAAGCCTTGCCTTGTGCAAGGCTTTTTTGATTGAATACGCTTAACGGCAGTGCCGCAGAGCGACATCTCATCCGTCGCCACCGTCGGCAGCCCCCTATAAGGGGGAAACTGAAAGAACATATCAACGGCAGCCCGTTGATGAACAGCTTCCGGCCCAGCCGGGAGATACCCATGCCAAAGCCCCCTTAAAGCATCGCTTGGGAGGCGGCAACAGAAAGGACGGCGAAATCAGTGGACAAGGCGCTCATCATGGACGAAACGGCATTTGACAGGGCTTTGAAGCGTATCGCGCATGAGATCGTGGAAAAGAACAAGGGTGCGGAAAATCTCGCGCTGATCGGCATTCACCGCCGCGGCGTTCCCATCGCCAAGCGCATTGCGGCTTATATCAACGAATTTGAAAACGCAGCCGTGGACGTGGGCACGCTCGATATTACGTTTTACCGAGACGACTTATCGCTGCTGGCCGACCATCCGGTAATTAAGGGGACGGATATCGCTTTTGACATCAATAAAAAGACCGTGGTGCTTTGCGACGACGTCTTATACACGGGCCGCACTGCGCGCGCCGGTCTCGACGCGCTGATGGACCTCGGACGCCCGAATTATATTCAGCTTGCCGTGATTGTGGACAGGGGGCACAGGGAACTGCCGATCCGGGCTGACTTTGTCGGGAAAAACATCCCGACATCCAAAAACGAGGTCATCAGTGTTCATGTCAAGGAGATTGACGGTTTTGACAATGTTGTGATCAATGATTTGCCCGTATAAACCTTATCAATTGATAAGGTTTTTTTTCAGCGCGAAACAGGCTGTTTAAGCTTAAATCAAATAATAAACAAGGAGCGGACAGTGCTCCATAAAAAAGGAACTGAAACTTATGCATTTGTCACAAAAAGATCTGATCGGCCTGCACGACATGCCGGCGGAGGAGATATCGTACATACTCGATACCGCCGCGACGATGAAGGCCTACCTGCAGCAGAGCGCAAAGAAAATGCCGCACATGCAGGGCAAATCCGTGGTGGCGCTGTTTTACGAAAACAGCACGCGCACACGCTTAAGCTTTGAACTTGCGGCTAAATTCCTCGGCGCGACATTCAGCAACCTGGGTGTCTCCTCCAGCTCGGTGGCGAAGGGAGAAACGCTGCTCGACACGGGCTACACGATTGAAGCGATGGAGACGGACGTCATTATCATCCGCCATCCTTACGCGGGCGCGCCCAAGCTGCTCGGCGACAACTTCTCGGGCAGTGTGATCAACGCGGGCGACGGCATGCACGAGCACCCGACACAGGCGCTGCTTGATATGTTCACAATGCGCGAACGCTTCGGCGATTTGAAAGGCCTTAACGTGACGATCGTCGGCGACATCTGGCACAGCCGGGTGGCGCGCAGCAACCTCTGGGGGCTCAAAAAGCTTGGCGCGAGCGTGACGCTCTGCGGCCCCAAAACGCTGATACCTTTTGGCATTGAGACGATGGGGGCCAGAGTGACAACGAGCCTTGAAGAAGCGCTGCGCGGCGCGGATGTGGTGATGGGGCTGCGCATACAAAAGGAACGGCTCGAGGGCGCGTTCTTGTCGACACTGCGCGAATACCACAACATCTTCGGCGTGAACGAGCAGGTGCTCGATAAATGGTGCGGCAAGGATGTGCTGATCATGCATCCGGGCCCGGTGAACCGCGGTGTCGAGCTCTCAAGCGCGGTGGTCGACGCGGAGAATTCGGTGATCAACGAACAGGTGACGAACGGTGTGGCCGTCAGAATGGCGCTGCTGTATCTGCTCACGAGGAGGAAGAATGAAGACGCTTAAGCTGACAGGCGGCGAGGTCGTGAACCCGGCCGGAGAGAAAAAGGGCCGCCTTGATATACTGATAGAGGACGGATGCATCAAGGCCATCGGCACCGATGTGGGACATGCCGATGAGACCATCGATATCACGGGCAAAACCATATTTCCGGGGTTCATCGACATTCACTGCCACTTGAGAGAGCCAGGGCAGGAATATAAGGAAGATATCGCGTCGGGTACGTACGCGGCGGCAAAGGGCGGCTTTACTGCTGTCTGCTGCATGCCCAACACGTCGCCCGTGATGGATAACGCCGCGGTGTGCGCGCTGGTGAAAGAGAAGGCACGGCACGCCTCGACGAAGGTTTATCCCGTCGGTGCGGCCACAAGAGATTTGAAGGGCAGCGAGCTCACGGAAATGGGCGAGCTTGCCGCGATGGGCTGTGTCGCGTTTTCGGACGACGGCAAGCCGATCAGCAGCGGTGCAATGATGCTTGCGGCGATGCAGTACGCCGATACGTTTGATTCGTTTATCATGGCACACGAGGAAGACCTCGATATCAAGGGCAAGGGCGTGATGAACGAGGGGAACAATTCCACGGTGCTCGGGCTGCCGGGCATACCGCGCGCCGCCGAAGAGGCGATGATCGCGCGCGATCTGATACTTGCGGAAAGCTACGGGCTGCGCGTGCACATCCAGCATGTGTCCACACGCGGCGGTATCACGCTGATACGCGCCGCCAAGCAGCGCGGCGTCCGCGTGACGTGCGAGAGCGCACCGCACTATTTCTCGGCGGACGACAGCGCCTGTACGGGTTACAATGCGAACACCAAGGTGAACCCGCCGCTCCGAACGGCGGACGATGTGGCGGCCGTGAAGGAAGCGCTGCTCGACGGCACGATCGACGTGATTGCGACGGATCACGCGCCGCACCACAAGGATGAAAAGAATATCGAGTTTGCTGTGGCGGCATTCGGTATATCCGGCTTTGAAACGGCGTTCTCGCTGGCAGTGACGAACCTCACGCAGGATAAGGACAAGCTCGCGGCGCTGCTGAGCGTGAATCCGGCGCGCATCATCGGCAAACCGGGCGGTGTGATCAAAGAAGGCGCACCTGCCGACTTGACAGTGGCGGACATGGACGCCGAATACACGCTGACGGAAAAAAGCCTTGTCTCCAAAGGCAAGAACTCGCCTTTCATCGGGCAGACACTGCGCGGTGTTGTGACGCACACGATCGTTGACGGGCGGCTTATGTATAACGGAGGGGACAAATGAAAATAGACCGTTTGTGCCGCAAGATTAAAGACACACAGTGCCCCGTCTGTGCGGGGCTCGATACAGAATACGGGTATTTAACGGCGGAGTATCAATCGAGGGCGGCGCAGCCGTCCGACAGCGACAAAGCGGCGTGCATACTCAAATTCAACAGCGACATCATCGACGCGATTGCGGATATCGTGCCGTCCGTTAAAGTGCAGAGCGCGTATTACGAGCAGTACGGCGCGGCGGGTGTGCAGTGCTTTTTCGACACGATGAATTATGCGCAAAGCAAAGGGCTCGTGGTGATTGCGGACGCGAAAAGAAACGACATCGGCGCGACGGCGAAAGCCTACGCACAGGCACACCTATTAAACAGCCCTGCCGATTTTCTGACTGTGAACGCATATCTCGGTATTGACGGCATCGCACCGTTTCTCGAAGCCTGCGAAGCCACGGGCAAGGGCATCTTCGTGCTCGTCAAAACGTCGAATCCGTCTGGCGGCGAGTTCCAGGATCTCGATGTGGGCGGCAAAAAGCTCTATGAGGTCGTGGCCGACAAGGTGCAGCAATGGGGCGAGCCATATATTGGGAAGCTTGGCTATAGCTCAGTCGGCGCGGTGGTGGGCGCGACGTATCCCGCCGAAGCGGCGGCGTTGCGCGCGCGCGTTCCATCCACGTTTTTCCTTGTGCCCGGCTACGGCGCGCAGGGCGCGGTTGCGGACGACATCGCGGTCAACTTTGATGAGCAAGGCCTCGGCGGAGTGGTCAACGCATCGCGCGGGCTGCTGCTGGCCTATAAGAAAGAGAAATACGCAAACATGAGTGCGCCGCAGGCGGCGAGGGCTTATGCGCTCGATATGAAAGAGGATATACTCGCGGCGCTCAAACGCCGCGGCATTGAATACGTTTAATGACGGCTGAAAGCGAAAGCCTTCCCCCTTGGAGAAGTCCGACCTGTTGGCAAAGTACAATATGTTCATTGCGACAAAAGCAACTGATTCTGTCATTCTGAACGAGTGCAGCGAAGTGAAGAATCCCATGTCTATTTTGGCAGACTTGTATGATAATACGAATCATAGGGGCGGTCATTAACCTCCCGCAGCGGTAAATCGCGGAACGATACAGGGATCGTTCCCTACAGGGTGCGAGAAAAACATAATAATCTCGATACAACGGCTTGATGTCATTCTGAACGAGTGTAGCGAAGTGAAGCATCCCATGTTTTAAGCGTTTAGCCATGGGATGCTCACGTCGCTCCGCTCCTCAGCATGACATATAGGGTGTTATTATCAAGCTGAATCGCCTATGGCAGCGATAGCTTCCTACGAGGGGAAGCCGCAACAACGTATAACAACATGAAGTTTTTCACGAGAGGAGAAACCATGGCAATACTCACATTAGAGGACGGCACGCGCTTTGAAGGCCAAAGCTTCGGCGCACAGAGCGACATCATCGGCGAAGTCGTGTTCAACACGGGCATGACCGGCTATCAGGAGGTGCTGACCGATCCGTCCTACTGCGGACAGATCGTGACGATGACCTACCCGCTGATCGGCAACTACGGCGTGAACGATATCGACCCCGAATCGGCGAAACCGCAGGTGAGCGGATTTATCGTGCGCGAGGTGTGCGGCCAGCCGTCCAACTGGCGCAGCGAGGGCGGGCTCGATCAATACTTAAGGGACAACGGCATCGCGGGCCTTTGTGGCATCGACACGCGCGCCCTCACGCGCATTATCCGCGAAAAGGGCACGATGCGCGGCATCATCACGCAGGGGGAGCCCACGCAGGAGCAGCTGCAAACGATGAAGGGCTATGTGTGCAGC
>JAEZNC010000082.1 GCA_023441905.1 Bacillota bacterium
GGCGGAAACCCACCCCCTGCACAATGCCATACAGCCTTATTCTTATGCACCTGTTTGAGTTTTCTTCTCTCGTATCCATTGTACGATGCCGTCCACACCTTCGCCGGCCCGGGCCGATATCTTGATCACAGGCACGCCGGGGTTCAGCGCCCTCACGCCTGCCATAAAAAAGGACTCATCGAAATCCACATACGGCAGCAGATCCGTCTTGTTGAGCACGATGATGTCCGCCTTCTCAAATGCCAGCGGATACTTATACGGTTTGTCACTGCCGTCCGTCACGGTGACAATCAGCATCTTAAAGTGCTCGCCTATGGTGAACTCCGCCGGACACACGAGATTGCCGATATTCTCGATAAACACCACACCACCCTGAGGCACAGCAAAGTCATCAACCGCCGCGCGGATGGTGGGCGCGTCCAGATGACATGCGCCGTGCGTATTGATCTGATACGTGGGAATACCGATTGCCGCAAGCGCTTTCGTGTCGATGTCAGATTCGATATCGCCCTCAATCACCGCGCAGGTCTCACCGAGCCCCTCCACGATGCGGCGGATCACGGACGTCTTGCCCGCGCCTGGGGCTCCCATCACATTGATCAGCAGTGTGCCGCCGTCCGACATCTCACGGTTCACTTCATCGGCGATCTTGTCGTTCTTATCGTATATGGATTGCTTAACGTCAATCCGTTCGGTTTCCATTGTCCTCTCCTTTTTCCCGGCTCACTTCAATATAATCGATATAGAACTCCGTCCCGATCGTTGTGGGGCCTGCCGTTCCCCCGCAAACGGGACACTCAAATGAGAACGGCTTTCTCTCAAAAACCTCTCCGCAGCTTTGGCATTTCACCTTGGGGCGAACGCGCGTGATTTCCAGCGCACAGCCTTCACAAGCCGTCCCTTTGGATATCTCATCGAAATACATATGCACGCTCTCGCCCACATAGCCCGAAAGATCGCCAATCACCAGAGCGATTTTTAATACGTGCTTCGCGTTCTTCTCGCGTGCGGTTTCCTCCGCAATGCGGATGATCTCGAGCGTAATCGGATACTCATGCACCGGTGAATGCGTCCGTCTGCTTCTCCACGCCGGGCGTGGTATAGTCGTTCTTCATCGTCAGGCATTTCTTCGGGCAGTTGTCCACGCATGCGCTGCACTGTATACACTTCATGCGCTCAATTTCCCAATGCTTATCGGCTTTTACCACGCGGATGCTCCCTGTGGGACAGCGTTTCTGGCAAATGCCGCAGTAAATGCAATCGGCAATGGTGATCTCAATGTGGCCGCGGGTGCGGTCGAAAAACTCGCGCCGCTTAAACGGATACATCAGCGTGGCCGGTTTACGCCCAAGGTTTTTCAGCGCGCTTTTGGAAAAGCTCATCACAGACATCGCACGCCTACCTTTCTGTGCAGCTGATGCACGGGTCTATCGTAAGTATCAGCACCGGCACATTGGCCAAGCTGCGCCCCTCGAGAATCTTCAGCAGCGCGGGCAGATTCGCAAACGTGGGCGTGCGCACACGGAAACGCTCTAAAAACTTGGTGCCGTTGGCGCGCACATGATAGAACGCCTCGCCGCGCGGCTGCTCAACGCGGATAAAGCCCTGACCATTGGGGCTTCCCGTTACCTTCACCGAAATATCACCATCGGGTATCTTGCCGAGAGCCTGACGAATGATATCGATGGACGTGTGGACTTCACCCATGCGCACCGCGCACCGCGCAAAACTGTCGCCGTCGGGGCTCGTCATCACGTTGACATCCAGCTCATCGTAAACCGCATAGCCCGTCTTGCGCATATCCTGCGCCACACCGCTGGCGCGCAGCATGGGGCCCACCGCACCGAGGGTTAAGGCTTCGTCCGCAGTCAGCACACCGATGCCTTTCAAACGATGAAGCACCGATTTATCGTTGAGGAAAGTGGTTTCGAGCGCCTTGAACTCGCGCCCGATCTCCTCTAAAGTCGAGAGTATTATCTTCTGGCTGTCCGCATCGATATCCTTGCGCACGCCGCCCACCTTGCACACCGAGAATATGACACGGCCTCCCGTTGTCATCTCAAAGATGTCCAGCACCTTTTCGCGCAGACGCCAGCACTGCATGAACAGATTCTCGAACCCGAAGGAATCGGCAAGCAAGCCCATCCACAAAAGGTGGCTGTGTATTCTCGAAAGCTCCGCCCACACCACACGCAGATAAAGCGCACGCGGGGGCAGCTCCAGCTTCATGATGTCTTCCACGGCCATGCAGTAACCCATGCCGTGCATAAAGCTGCATATGCCGCAGACGCGTTCCGCCACATACACATAATCGTTAAAATCGCGCGTTTCCGCCAGCTTTTCAAGGCCGCGGTGAATGTAGCCGATGGACGGAACCGCTTCGACAACGCGTTCGTCTTCAATCACAAGATCAAGATGAATGGGCTCCGGGAGCACCGGATGCTGAGGGCCGAACGGAATCACACTTCTCTTGCCCATGCCTACTCACCATCCTTCCCGGCAAACGGGGTCGGCTTTGCTGTCTGATACAGCTTGCCCCCGAAATCCACAAGCTTATGCTTCACTTTCAAACCAAACAGCGATTCGATCTCGTTCTCGTATAAAAACGCGGGCGGAAATATGGCACTGATGCTGTCGATCTCATCCGAAAGCAACACCGATATTTTCAGGTCCACTAGCTGATAATTTAAGTCAAAAGAGTAGTCCAGTTCAAGCGTTTCGCCGCTTTTGCTGCAGCAAATCTGAACCAGGCGGCATCCCTGATCCTTCAGATCGCTGACTTTATCAAGCAGCTCTATCGGCAATATAGTCACAAATTCTTTATCGGGCTTCATGTGTCATCTCCCGTTTTTTGTTTCTTTCTCAACCGTTTGGATGCTTTGTATTTCTCATCCAATATATGCGCTGCCTGGGCAACGCCGTCGATAATGGCCTCGGGGCGCGCCGCGCAGCCCGGCACATACACATCCACCGGCACGGCCTTGTCGGCTCCGCCGATAATATTGTAGCAATCGGCAAATATGCCACCGCTCGCGGCACAAATGCCAATAGCCACCACCGCTTTGGGATTCGGCATCTGCTCGTATATCTGCTGAAGCACGCTTAACGCCTGCGCATTCACACCGCCCGTTACCAGCAGTATATCGGCATGCTTGGGGTTTCCGGTATTGATGATGCCAAAGCGCTCAAGATCATAAAGCGGCGTCAGACAAGCCAGAACTTCTATATCGCAGCCGTTGCAGCTGGAGCCGTTGTAGTGTATCACCCATGGTGATTTGCTGAAATAACCCATTGTCCACCTACTTTAGTATCAACGAAAGTATAACCAGATTTAAAAAGCCGACGGTTACCGTCAATCCCCAAGCCGTTTTTAACGCCCATTTCCACCGCACGCGCGCGAAGGAGTTGTCCATCAGTATCTCCAGAAAGTAGATAAACAAACAGGCAAAAACCGCGACCAGCGGGCTTATGGGAGAGTCCCACGCGAAGAACAGATAGACAAAGCCCAGCAGCATGATGTTTTCATACCAGTGCGTAATTTCCACGAGCGCCAGCGTGGGGCCGGCGAACTCTGTGGTGAGGCCGCTGACCAACTCCTGATGAGCGTGATGCGACGTACTGATGTCGAACGGCGATTTACGGAATTTGAACGTCAGTATGTAAACGAAACCGATAAAAACGCCCGGCAGATAGAGGATAGACGGCAGCTCCGACACCATCATTCCGCTCACAGAAAACGTTCTGTCTGAGAGATACAGGCCCATGGCCATAAAAAGCACCATCGGTTCGTAAGCCATCATGGCCAGCAGCTCGCGATCCGCCCCCAAATTACTGTACGGCGAATTGGTGGAGTATGCCGCCATCAGCAGGAATATGCTGGACAGCGTCAGCGCGAAGATGACAAGCAGCAGATCTCCGCCGGAGAAGAACAACGCGCCCGTCACCACCATAAACAGCAGGAACATCACCACAAGGAATGTTTCCGCGTGGTTCACCACCACGGCTTCCTTGCGGAACAGCTTCATCACATCGTAAAAAGGCTGCAATACCGGCGGCCCCTTACGCCCCTGCATGCGCGCGGTAATCTTAAGATCCGTGCCCGCGAGCAGTCCGCCTAAGAATGGTGCTAAAACGATATAAATCAAAGCGTAAAGCCAGTTCATCCCAAAACACTCCCTGTCAGATAGATCAGTGCAAAAACCAAAAGCGCAAGACAGATCAGCGCGGCGATCTTAAACAGGCGCTGTTCACCAAAATAGCGTTCCATATACCAGTTGGACAGATACATCCTCTTTGTTTCGCCGCCGGCGCCTTCAAAGTGCCGGTTATCGCCTGCGTTTATGCCGCCCATGTAGACGGTGGTCAGCTTGCCCCGGGTTAAAAAGCGCAGGCCAAGCGGCAGCAGCAGTATCATGGCGAGCAGCATCAGCATGATGTGCTGGTTGCCCTCGCTGATGACCGTATGTGCGGTTCCGTACATCTGAGTCAAAAACGGCTCCACCAGATATTGCGAGACGATCGGAAACAGCAGACAGTTGGCAATTGTGAATACCGCCAGCGAATAGAGCGCCACCAGTTCCGCTTTTGGCGCTTTTGCGGATAACCGTTCACTCTGCGACCGTATTGCCACCAATTTCCCAAGCCATTTGGTCCAGTAGAAAAGCGTTGCCGCACTGCCGAAAACCAACAGCAGCAGCATAATCATGTTCTTGGAATCGAGAAATGCCTTCATGGCCGCCCATTTGGATATCAGCATGCCAAAAGGCGCAAGGAACATTCCCGCGATGCCGATTGTCATCAATATCGCCATCATCGGCAGCTTCACAATAAGGCCGTGCATGTCTTCAATGTCGCGGCTTCCCATGAGCCCTTCAACCGATCCCACGGACAGGAACA
>JAEZNC010000084.1 GCA_023441905.1 Bacillota bacterium
CAGCGATGGATTACGAAGCCATGTGGGCGCAGACAGACCCCGCCGTAACGATTGATAAGGACGGCTTTATTGATAAATACAAGGCCATATTTTCAGGGCTGGGCGTTAAAGAGGTGACGGTTGACAACATCAACGGGCCGGATGATAACGGCCGGTTTACATACACCGCCACTTACAAAACAGAGGATTACGGCGACTATACCAACGAGTATACCGTGCAAATGGTCAATACCGCAAAAGGCTGCTTTGTCTTCTGGAATTATTCCTTGATTTTCCCCGAGATGGAGCCAGGCTCCACGGTTCAGATACAAACGCTGAAAGCGACGCGCGGTGAGATTTTCGCCGCGGACGGCTCGCTGCTCGCGCGCAACACCTATGCTGATACGCTGTATTTGGATGTATCGAAGGTCAAAGATATTGTTGAGGTGGCCAAAATCGCCTGCCCGTTGACCGGCATGACACCGCCGGAGCTTGCGGATATTCTGTACAGAGCGAAAAAAGGGAATCAAACGATCATGAAGCTCGATGCCTTTTTTCCTGGCGAACTGACAGAAGATCAGAAGCAGAGCATATTGGCTGTACCGGGCCTTGGTATTGACAACAAGATGTACACACCCATACGTGATTACCCGCTGAAGGACAGCGCCGCGCATATCGTGGGCTATACGGGGTTTTTAAACGAAGACGATATGCCTGAGGGCTATAAGGCTTCGGACAGAGTGGGCGTATCGGGGCTTGAAGCCGCGTTTGAAACGCAGCTGCGCGGCAAGGACGGCAAGATCATTTATATAAAAGACAAATGGGGAAAAAACAGCCGTACGCTTTGGGAAGAGCCGATGGAGGAAGGCCAGGACTTAAGGCTCGCGATTAAGCCGGATTTGCAAACAAGGGCCTATCAGGCGCTGGCGAGCAACCTCAGCCTGGAGGAGGGCCAGTCGGGCGTTGCGATTGTGTTGAACGCGGATACCGGGGATGTGGAGGCAATGACTTCATTCCCGTCTTATGACAACAATTGGTTTACGTTCAGCCTTTCGGACGAAACGGCCGATTATCTTTTCAAATCAGACTTTCAGCCGCTGTTGTTTCTCGCGACGCAGGGAAGCTATCCGCCCGGCAGCGTGATCAAGCCGTTCTCGGCAACGGCCGCCCTTGAGGCGGGCATGATCACACCGGACAGTGAATTCGACGGCGTGATTGAGGACAACCTGTGGCAGCCCGAGGAAGATGTGAGGGTCAAGCGTATCAACGACAAAGCGGGGTCGCCCTTAAAGCTCGCGAATGCGCTCAAATCGTCTGACAATATTTTTTTCGCGTGGGCGGCGCTGCGTCTGGGCGCGGACAAGCTGATGGAATATTACGAACGCGTGGGCTTCAATCAGGCGATGCCGTTTGACCTGCCCGTCAAAACATCGAGTGACAAAAGGCCGTCGACGATGATGAAGGATCAGCTGCTCGCCGATATGGGCTACGGGCAGGGGGAGCTTGTGATTACGCCGCTGCAGATGGCCGCCATGTACACGGCGTTTGCGAACAAAACCGGTAATATCATGCAGCCCGTACTTGTAAAAAGCCTGTGCCGCACGGAAGGCACCGATTATGTGACGCTGAGCAAAAAGGACCCGGTGGCTTGGATTGAGAACGCGGTGTCTCAAAGCACGCTTGATACATTAACGCCCATGTTGAAAACAGTTATCGACAACGGAACAGGCCATGATGCGAAAATACCCGGCGTGCCGATGGCGGGCAAAACGGGCACCGCGGAAATCGGCAACGACAAAGCACGTGAAATATCTTGGTTTGCGTGCTACTGGCTCGACGGCTATTACGACCGGCTCGCGCTGGTGATGGTGGATGTGGCCACCGAAAAAGGCCCGGTGAAATTTGCCATTGCGAACGAGCTGCTTGCGCCATAATAATAACAACACATAGGAGGACGTATGATTACGAGCGCTTTTATTCCGGGCACGGAGGATTTATCCGAACCGTTCTACGTGCGCAAAGAGGTTTTTGTGAAAGAACAGCATGTCTCCGAGGAGGAGGAATTTGACGAACACGACACTTCGGCGCTGCATCTGATTGTTTATGTGGACGAACAGACAGCGGCCACAGGACGCATCTGGCATGACGGGAAGAATTTTCGTATCGGGCGGCTCGCCGTTTTGCAGCCGTTTCGCGGACAGCAGATCGGCGACTTGGCGCTGCGGCTGCTGCTCTACAAGGCGTTTTCGTCGGGTGCTGAAGTCATAGAGATCAGCGCGCAGACTTATATTATCCCGCTGTACAAAAAGTTTGGTTTTAAAGAATACGGAGAAGAATATCTGGAAGCCGGGATACCGCATATGGCCATGAGAGTGGGCAAAGACGAGGTCGTCTACCCGTCAGCCTGCCAAGGGCATCAATGAGGAGAAGACATGGAGATTGAACTCAAAACAGGGCTTTCGGCGCAGGCTAAAATGACTGTACAAAGCAAGGACACCGCGATAAATGTGGGCAGCGGGCTCGCGGAGGTGTATGCCACGCCCATGATGATCGCGCTGATGGAGAAGGCGGCGTATACGACGGTGCAGCCGTTGCTGCCGCAGGGCTATTCAACGGTCGGTATTCGTATCGACGCATCGCATCTCGCCGCGACGCCGGTGGGCATGACGGTGCGGGCTGTCGCCACGCTGATTGAGGTGAGCGGGAAAAAGCTCGTTTTCGATATCGAGGCGTTTGACGCACGGGATAAAATCGGAGAAGCGCGGCACGAGCGCTATGTGGTGGAAGACAGCCGGTTCACACAGAAGGCATATGCGAAAGCGGCCGTCACATGAAAGCCGATCTGCACATTCACACCACGTTTTCGGACGGCGAGCTGACGCCGGATGAGGTGGCCCGCAGAGCGGCGCAGATGGGGCTGGATGCCTTTGCGATTACGGATCATGACGAATGCCGCGGTTTTGGCGCGCTGACGGATACGCTTGGCGTCACGGCGGTTGCGGGCATTGAACTGGCCGCTCAGATGGACGGCGAGGTGCATGTGCTGGGTTACCGTATCGACTGCAGCCATCCGGGGCTGGTCGCTCATGTGGAAAAAGCCGCGAATTCACGTTATCACAGGGCTTGTGAAATTGTGGAACGGCTGCGGGCCGATGGCTATGAGCTGGGCATGGATGAGGTGCTGAGCGCCTGCGGCGGTGACGTGGTCGGGCGGCCGCACATCGCTTCGGTGCTTGTGAATAAGGGGTACGCATCGTCGGTGACGGAAGCGTTTGAAAGGTACCTTGGCAGCAGTGCACCCTATTATGTGCCGCAGAACCGGATTGCGGTGGACCGTGCGGCGCAGATGATACGTGAAGCGGGGGGCCTTCCGGTGCTCGCGCACCCTGGGCTGCTGCCCGGCAGCGTTTTTTCGCGCCTGATGCCCCGTCTCAAGGAAATGGGATTTTGGGGTATCGAAGCGTATCATCCCATACATACGGACGGACAGTGTATCGAATTTGAGAGCCTTGCGAGATCCGGCGGGTTGTATGTGACGGCAGGCAGTGACTATCACGGCAGCGCGACGCCACGCGTGGGAATTGGTGAAGAAATCCGAACCAGCCGTTTTTTGGAGCGAAGTTTGTTTGTTTTGATCAATGAAAGCGAAAAAAGGTCATAATTACATTATGCATAGATATTGATTGTGCCTCGTATAAGTGCTAAAATATGCGCGTGACCGGGAGTAAACATAAGGTGGGTAAAAAGTTGAATTCCTTTGACAGCGACATAAAGGTTTTTGCGGGTTCGTCGGGTATGCCATTTGCAAAAAAAATGTGCAAGTATCTCGGCAATGATTTAGGGGACTCAGAAGTTATCACATTTTCAGATGGAAACATTTTCTTAAGAATCAAAGAAACAGTCAGAAATAAGGACGTCTATGTTGTTCAGCCAATCGGTATGAATCCGAACAATGAGTTTGTGGAAATACTTTTTTGGATGGACGCTTTAAAACGTGCCAGCGCGAATTCGGTAACAGCGTTGATACCGTATTTCAGCTATGCAAAAGGCGATAAAAAAGATGAACCGCGCGTATCGATACGTGCCCGTGTGTGCGCAGAAAGCATAGAATTGGCCGGTGCCGACAGGATTGTTGTGATGGATCTTCACAGCGCTCAGGTACAAGGCTTTTTTAAAAAACCGGTTGATCATTTGCTTTCGCTGCCGATTATGTGTGAATACGTAAAAGGCCTTGATATTATGAAGAATATCTGCGTGGTATCGCCCGATGCAGGATATGCCAAAACGGCGCGCAAATACGCCGATTATCTGCACTGCCCCGTGGCCATTGGTGACAAAACGCGCTACGGACATGATGAAAATGCGCATGTGCTTTCCATCATCGGCGATGTCAAGGGCAAGAACTGCATGATCGTGGATGACTTCACGGTATCTGGCGGCACATTGGTGGATACGGCCAACGCGCTGAAAAAACATGGCGCGAACCGAATCATCGCCTGCCTCTCGCATGTGATCGTACGTGAAAAGGGTTTAAAAGCCATTGAGGACAGCCCGATTGAAATGGTGGTGGGCACCGACAGCGTTCAAAACCCCATCGTTTCAAAATCCAAAAAATTCGTATCTGTATCGGTGGCACCGCTGTTTGCGGAGGCTGTGCTGCGAATCCATGAAAAGGAATCGGTCAGCCCCTTGTTTTCCAAAGTCCCCAAGAAAGTTGTCGAAGACATCTAACTTGCAAGTGTGAAATATAACGGCTTCATTTTTCGGGAGAAAAACGGCTTAAAGGTGCTATATGGCCTACATATTTGAATAGAAGTGAGAATCGTATTGCATAAAAACACTTGCATTTTGAATGGCGTATGCTATAATAACATTATGTAGAAGAAACGACGACGTTTGTTCGGGGCCCCAGCCTTGGATGAACGTCTTTTCTTTAATAGAGGATAATAAACTTAACCGATGCGGAAATAAATACGGCCGTATGGACCGGCTGCGATGACGGAGCGGGGTATGGATAAAGCAACAATCACGGTGGCAATGCAAAGCGAAGAGGTTGCTGAGAAAATTAAATACGCGTTACAGCGCGAGGGATACGCTGTTGGCGATATCTGTACTTCCGGAAACGAAACGATACGCAAGATACGCACCGGCCCCCCTGATATACTGCTTATCAACTTCGAGATGCCGGACATCACCGGCCTTGAAGTGGCAACGATTATTGGAGATGAAAACCTGTGCAGCGTCATATTGTTCATTACGAACATGCAAAGAGACTTTTGCGGGTCAATTGTGGAAGACTATGATATCACGCTCTTCTTAAAACCCATCAACCGGATTGCGCTCCTTAGCACCCTGGATACGGTGATTCAAAACAGAAGTCGCCTGGGGAGAATGGAGAAGGAGCTCAACGCGCTCAAGCAAGGCTTGGAGGACCGAAAGACTATTGAACGCGCGAAGGGCATACTGATGAAACGCAAGAGCATTTCCGAAGGGGAAGCTTACCGGAGAATACAGAAAATGAGCATGGATTCGCGGGTTGCGATGCGGGACATCGCCTTGAAGATCATTGAACTGTCGCAGATGTAAGTTTTTAAGCGGTAACAGTAAGCAGTTGTGAAACCTCGAACGGCCGTTTTGCGGCATTTCATAGTGAAGAAAAATCCCTGGATTTTGGCCTCTTCTGACAGCTGCCCCATAAGAGCGGATTGGAGGCCGCCGATAGGCGACAGAAAATGTCTTATAAGCGATTAAATCAGTCACTCCTTCCGGCACATGTATCCTTTTCCCGGTTCTTTGACTATATTGACAGCGTGGCTGCCGTATGACGGCAGCTTTTTGATGTATGTTTACAGACGGCCCGGCTATGTGCAAAATAAAAAAAATATGTTATGATGAGCCCTGAAAAAAAGGAGTTATGATGCAAAACGACACCATTTACGCACCGGCCACACCGAGCGGCGGCGCGATTGCCGTGATACGCATCTCGGGGCCGGACGCACACAACGTGCTTAGCGCCGTGTTTCGCGGCAGAGATATCGCGCAGCATGCCCG
The DNA here is from genome assembly GCA_023441905.1 of Bacillota bacterium. Classification (GTDB taxonomy): domain Bacteria; phylum Bacillota; class Clostridia; order Christensenellales; family SZUA-584; genus SZUA-584. Next base: position 6,031 of record JAEZNC010000084.1, read on the forward strand.
GCTGACCCGGGGATATATAGAGGATGAAAAAGGGCGCGCGGATGATGTGATGGCGGTGCGCTTTTACGCGCCGCGCAGTTACACCGGCGAAGACATGGCGGAGATCTACGGCCACGGCGGGCGCATCACTCTGTCGCGCGTGATGAACGCGCTCTCAAAAAACGGGGCGCGGCTCGCTGCACCCGGGGAATTTACGCAGCGCGCGTTTCTCGCCGGAAAGATGGACTTATCGGCGGCGGGGGCTGTGATGGAGCTGATTGGCGCGAACTCGGCGGCGGCGGCGGATGCGGCACTGCGCCAATTGTCAGGCGGCCTGTTTCACCGGATCACCGCAGCCCAAAAGAAGCTGACGGATGCGCTCAGCATCATCGAAGCGGGCATCGAATATCCCGAGGAGGATATCGAGGCGGATATACAAAGGGACGCCGTACCGCTCATTGAAAGCGCGCAACGTGAAGCGCTGCAGCTGGCGGAATCGTTTGAATCGGGGCGGATGCTCCGCAGCGGCTTTACCGTCGCGATCGTCGGGCGGCCCAACGTAGGGAAATCTTCGCTTTTCAATATGCTCGTGGATAAAGACCGCGCGATTGTGACAGCGATTCCGGGCACTACGCGTGATGCGGTGGACGATGTGATAATAAAGGATGGGTTTCCCGTCCGGATCATCGATACGGCGGGTATACGCCGCAGCGCCGACGAGGTGGAGCAAATCGGTATAGCCCGCGCACACAGCGCCGCCAAAGACGCCGATATGACGTTTTTTGTGATCGACCGGTCGGCGGGCATCACGCCGGAGGATATGGACATATTCTCAACACTCGACGGCGATGTTCTTGCGGTGCTCAACAAATGTGATCTGCCGGCGGCCGTGACGGCGCAGCAGGCCGGGCTGTCGCTCGAATGTGACTGCATTGAAGTCAGCGCGGCTAAGGGCGAAGGGCGTGACGCGCTGCTCGGCGCGATGAAACTGCCGGAACTTACAGACGCGGACGATGTGGTGGTCACAAGCGAGCGTCACTGGCAGCTGCTGAATGCGGCGGCGCAAAGCCTCGCGGCGGCGGTGGCGGCGTTTGAATCGGCAGATTTGGATTGCGTGACGATTGATATCAAGGAAGCGTGGGACAAGCTCGGCGAGATCACGGGCGTCACCGCTACCGAAGAAATCATCAACAATATTTTTGATACGTTCTGTTTGGGGAAATAACATGGGATACAATGCCGGAAAATATGATGTGGTGGTGGTGGGTGCGGGGCACGCGGGCTGTGAGGCGGCGCTGGCTTCCGCGCGGCTCGGGCAAAAAACACTGCTGCTGACGATCAACCTCGACGGGATTGCGCTGATGGCATGCAATCCGTCTATTGGCGGGACGAGCAAGGGGCACCTTGTGCGTGAGATCGACGCGCTGGGCGGCCAGATGGGGCTTTGCGCCGACGCGGCATACATGCAGATCAAGCTGCTCGGCACGTCCAAAGGGGCGGCGGTGCAGTCACTGCGGTCTCAGCAGGATAAGAAGCTGTATCAGCGCGTGATGAAATGGACGCTTGAGAATACGGACAACCTCGATATCGTCAGCGCGGAGGTGTCGCGCGTGAATACGAGCGGCGGGCGCGTCAGCGGGGTGGAGACGAACCTCGGTGCGCAGTATGAGGCGCGGGCTGTGGTTCTCTGCACGGGCGTTTATTTAAAAGGACGCGTGATCATCGGCGAGCACAGCGTGTTCGCGGGGCCGTCGGGGCTGGCACCTGCGGATAAGCTGAGCCTTGCGGAGCTTGGGTTCAAGGTGCAGCGTTTCAAAACGGGGACGCCCGCGCGTGTGGATCGCCGCAGCATTGATTTTTCCAAAACAGAGCCGCAATACGGCGATGAGAACCCGCAGTATCATTCGTTTCTCACGAAGGGCGCGCCGAAAAAGCAGCATCCGTGTTATCTCACGTTCACCACGGCGCAGACGCACGAGATCATCCGGCGCAACATTCACCGCAGCCCGCTGTACAGCGGCGCGATTGAAGGCACGGGGCCGCGCTATTGCCCGTCTATTGAAGATAAGGTGGTTAAGTTTCCGCACAGAGACCGTCACCAGATATTCATTGAGCCCGAGGGCGAATGGACCAACGAGATGTATGTACAGGGCATGAGTTCGTCGCTGCCCGAGGAAGTGCAGAAGGAAATGTACCGCAGCGTGCCGGGGCTCAAAAACGTAGTAATTATGCGCACGGCCTACGCGATTGAGTACGACTGCATCGATCCGCTCGGCATCCGATCAACGCTCGAATCCAAACAGGTTGGCGGGCTTTTCTGCGCGGGGCAGATCAACGGCACATCGGGGTATGAGGAAGCGGCGGCACAGGGCATCGTTGCGGGCATCAACGCCGTGCAGTATGTGAAGCAGGAGGAGCCGCTCACTCTTAAAAGAAGCGACGCGTATGCGGGCGTGCTGATTGACGATCTTGTCACAAAGGGCACTTCCGAGCCGTACCGTATGATGACCGCGCGGGCCGAATACCGGCTGCTGCTGCGCCAGGATAACGCAGATGTGCGGCTGACCGAAATGGGACGCAGGGTCGGCCTTGTGACGGACGAGCGTTACGATGCGTATATGAAAAAGCGCGACGCGGTGGAAAAGGAAAAACAGCGGCTTTTTGCGTGCACCGTGGATATGCAGCGCGCGAATGCGCTGCTGAGATCCAAAGGGCAGACAGAGCTTAAAACCGGCGTGAAAGCGGCCGTGCTGCTCACGCGGCAGGGTATTGGCTATGCGGACTTAGAGGGGGTCTGCGGCGCGAACGCGCCCCGTGAGGTGGCCGAATGCGTGGAAACGGAAATCCGTTATGCGGGCTATATCGACAAACAGGAACGGCAGGTGGAACGGTTTGCCTCGCTCGAAAAAAAGAAGCTGCCGCCGGATTTTGATTACAAAACGCTGGGCGGCCTGCGCCTTGAGGCGGCGGCCAAGCTTAATGCGATAAAACCCGAAACGCTGGGGCAGGCGATGCGCATTTCGGGCGTGACGCCGGCGGATATTTCGGTGCTGGCCGTATACTTTGGCAGCCGCCGCGGCAAATAAATGCGCGATTGTGACAATGACACTTTGTGCTATTGCGGGCTTACGGCATAATTGCTAATATAAGCGTATGAAAACACATATCAGGCAAAAGTTGATTGAATTTGGCATTCGGACGGGCGACACGGTCGGCGCTGCGGTCAGCGGCGGCATCGATTCGATGGTACTGCTGGATGTGCTGTGCAATTTGCGTGATGAACTGAACATAATAATAGAGGTATATCATTTTGAGCACGGTATCCGCGGACAAGCGTCACTCGACGATATGCGGTTCGTGGAGGCGCAGTGCGCCGTGCGCGGTGTTGGCTGCGTCACAGGCCGGGAAGACGTTGTCCGGCTCGCGCGCGAATGGGGTGTTTCGCTTGAAACAGCGGCGCGGCACGCAAGGTATGCATTTTTGGATGCGCAGCAGGCCGGGTTTATTGCCACGGCGCATCATGCGGGCGATATGGCCGAAACGGTGATCATGAACCTGTGCCGCGGCAGCGGCCTTAAGGGGCTGTGCGGCATACCCGAGCGGCGCGGCAGGTATATACGGCCGCTTCTCGGCATTTCGCGCGAGGAGATTGAAAACTACGCAGCGGAAAACGGCGTGACATATGTGCACGACGCAACCAATGACGACACGGGTTATACGAGAAACTTCGTGCGCGCACAGGTGCTCCCGTTGCTCAAAGCCGTGAACGAACAGGCGGTTTCCCACATCGCGGCCACGGCCAAGCTGCTGGCTGAGGACGAAGAGGCACTCATGGAAGCGGCACGCAACGCGGGCGGCATCGAAAGAAACGCAAACAGTGTCCGCATTGATATGAGGGTGCTGCTTGGCCAAAGTATGGCTGTGCGCAAACGCATGATTCGGCTGGCGCTGCGGATGGCGGGCGGGCTTAAGGATATTTCCTCGGGGCATGTGGATGATGTGCTGATGCTGGCGGAAAGAAACGTTTCGGGCAAGTCTGTTGAGCTGCCGGGCGGCTTTGCGGCGGCGGCGGAATATGGGAAACTGAGCATTGGCAAAAAGAAGGAAAAGAATTATAATAATGCTTTGGTGCGTTTTATCGGCCAGGGGCGATATGAGGTCCAAGGCATTGAGCTTTGGTGTGAAGCGGGCGCTGGAATGGTTCGTGAACCCAGAACGGAATGCTTTGACATGGAAGGTTTAAAAGGTGCATGTTTTCGCCACAGGCAAGAGGGGGATTACATAAGACCCTTGGGGATGAGCGGGAAAAAGCGTCTCAGCGATTACCTATCAGATAGGAAGGTGCCGCTGCATTCGCGGGATTCGCTCGTGGTGCTCGCGAAAGGCAGCGAGGTATTCTGGGTGATTGGTGTGGGCGTTTCGGAAACGACGAAAGCCCGGGAGAATACCGGGTGTTATATTTTAAGGTATGGGGAGAAATCAAATGCATAACGACATCAAACGTGTACTTTATTCGGAAGAGCAGTTGAAAGTAAGGGTAAAAGAGCTGGCGGCGCAAATCAAACAGGATATGGCGGGGCAGGAGTTGCTCACAGTCGGCGTTCTTCGCGGAGCCGTGATGTTTTATGCCGATTTGGTGCGCGAGCTCGATATGCCGATGCATATGAATTTCATGTCGGTATCGAGCTATGGAAAAGGGGCGGTTTCATCGGGCGCGGTGCGTATTCAGTACGACCTTGAAGAGGATATTGCGGGTAAGAACGTGCTGATTGTTGAGGATATCGTGGATTCGGGCCTGACGCTCCAGTATCTGACCAAAACGCTCAAATCGCGCAATCCGGCAATGCTTAAAACATGCTGCCTCTTTGACAAACCCGAGCGGCGCACGGTGAATTTTGAGGCGGATTATGTGGGCTTTGTGGTTCCGGATGTGTTTATCGTCGGCTACGGCCTTGATTATGCGGAAAAATACAGAAACTTAAAATATATCGGCGAGCTGAAGAGCGAAGTTTATTCACACTAATCGGCCGCCGCCATTGTTTAAATATCGTTCATATCTGCTCAATTGAAAAGCCCATATCGATATGATACAATGGTCAGATAAAGTAAAATGAGGAGGATGGCATTTTGAAAAAATCAGCTCGCGGGTCGCTGATATATATAATTGGTTTTATTCTGGTTTTTGTTTTGATCAATATGTTAACCGCGGCCAACACGGCGGATTCGCGCGTTATTGAATATGATAAATTTTTGGAGCATGTCAAACAGCAACAGATCAAATCGGTGGTGGTTATGGATCACCAGCTGTATGCGCTAAAAACCGATACACAAATTGTTGAGGATAAGTTCCCGGCCGAATATGACTACAATACATATGTTCCCGATCTCAAACAGTTTAATGAAGACTTAAAAGATATCACAAAGGCGACAAACCCGCTGGATTACGGTTTCAGTTACGATACGATACCTCTGCCCGAGCCGTCGATATTTGAAGTGCTGTTGCCTTACCTGATTCCCACCGCGATTGTGGTGCTGTTCTTCTACTTCATCATGCGCCAGCAGCAGGGCAGCGGCAACAAAGCGATGTCTTTTGGAAAATCGCGCGCACGCATGCAGGTGAACGACAAGCACCGAAAAACATTTGCCGATGTGGCGGGTGCCGATGAAGAAAAAGCCGAGCTCGCGGAAATCGTGGACTTTTTGAAAAACCCGAAGCGTTTTATCGATCTCGGCGCGCGCATACCCAAAGGCGTGCTGCTGGTGGGGCCTCCGGGCGGCGGCAAAACACTGCTGGCCAAAGCGGTGGCCGGCGAAGCGGGCGTTCCGTTCTTTTCAATCAGCGGCTCAGACTTTGTGGAGATGTTTGTGGGCGTGGGCGCATCGCGTGTGCGCGATATGTTTGAAAACGCGAAGAAAAACTCGCCCTGTATATTGTTTATAGACGAAATTGACGCTGTGGGGCGCCAAAGGGGCAGCGGCCTTGGCGGCGGCCACGACGAGCGCGAACAAACGCTCAACCAGCTGCTTGTTGAGATGGACGGCTTCCAGACCAACGAAGGCATCATCATACTCGCAGCGACTAACCGCAAAGACATTCTTGATCCGGCGCTGCTGCGCCCCGGCCGTTTCGACAGGCAGATCGTTATCAACTATCCGGATGTGAAGGGCCGCGAGGAGATCCTGCGTGTGCATGCCAAGGGCAAGCCGCTTGCGGATGATGTGGATTTAAAGGTACTTGCCAAGCGTACGCCCGGCTTCATCGGTGCTGACCTTGAGAACGTGCTCAATGAAGCGGCAATACTTACGGCACGCGCGAAAAAACAAAGAATCACCATGGTGGAAGTGGAAGAAGCGATTACACGCGTCATCGCCGGTCCCGAAAAGAAATCACGCGTGGTTACCGAGAAAGATAAAAGATGTACAGCGTATCATGAAGTGGGGCACGCGATCTGCGCGAAAGCCCAGCCGGAATGTGATCCTGTGCATGAGGTATCCATCATCCCCAGAGGCATGGCTGCGGGCTACACGATGACGCTGCCCGAGGAAGACAATCAGCATGTGTTTAAGAGCAAGCTGCTTGCGGACCTGACCATGATGCTGGGCGGAAGGGCGGCTGAGAAGCTGATACTTGGCGACGTGAGTACGGGCGCAGTCAGCGATCTGCAGCGCGCTTCGGATATCGCTCGCAATATGGTTATCAAGTTCGGCATGAGCGACGAGATCGGTCCGTTCTTCCTTGGAAGCAATCAGGAGCTTTTCCTTGGCAAAGAGATCGGCCACACCAAAACATATTCGGAAGATCTCGCTTTCAAGGTGGACGTTGAGACGAAAAAGATACTCGACAACGCCTTTAAGAAGGCGCAGGATATTTTGCAGGAAAAGGTGGAGCTGCTTCATACAATCGCCGCAGTTTTGATTGAACGTGAGAAAATAGACGGTGAAGAGTTCGAAAAGCTCTGGAACGGCGAGGAACTGCCTCCGTTTGAAAAGACCGAAGCCAAAGAGGAAAAAAAGGCTGAATCGGCTGAAGAGCCCAAATAATACGAATGGCTGTAAGGGCCTTGACGCAACAAAGCGCAAGGCCCTTTTCTTTTTTTGAAAATTGTGCTAAAGTATATTTGATAAATGACGATATAAAAAGAAAAAGGCATGCTTTGCAGATAAGCAGGCATGCAAGCCGCGGGTGTGAATAAGCATGGACGCGAGAAGTCTACCGCAGACATTTTAAAAACATTGTCCTTGCTTTCATTGTGAGGACTTTTTATTTGAAAGGGCCTTAAAATAAGGCGAAAGGAGGAAAGCGTATGGATACGTTATATGATGTCATTCGTTCGCAACCGGTCACGAACAGGCTGTATGAAATGAATAAGCTCAGCGAAGAAATACAAAAGTCGAAACCGATGGCTATTGCGAATCCTGAAGACACAGAGATCGGCAACAACAGCAAAGACGAGATGTCATATGCGGTTAAATTTACGCGCGAAGCCAAACAGCTTCCGGAATTGCAAAGGAGACTGAGAGGATCCGATTTGGGTGAAAAGTTTCGTGCAGGCGTACCCTCTGATGATACATCGTCTAAGTAACATGCAAGAATATGTTTGAATAAAACGGCTCTGGGAACGCGAATGACGGGCAAGAGCCGTTATTTTGCTACGCTGAAATGTTAAAAGCCTTCGCGAATATCGTGAAGGCTTTTAACATAGTATATTATTGGTGGTGGTGGTGCAGTGTCGGGTGGTTTTTTTAACCACGAGATTATTATACAATAGACGCATCGCCGTGTCAAACATTTGTAACAAATAAGTAATAAAATATTACGAATTGTAAATATAGCTTCATGAATGGCTCGAATTAAAGCAAAAGTATGGTGAAATGCGTCGATGCATGTCGAACGCCTATTTTTTTCATAATATAAATATGTTATACTCGTCCAATGAATAAAAACATGACATCGCCGACTGTGCTCAAAGCGCTTATGGAGAAATACCATGTGTCTCCTTTAAAAAGGTTCGGCCAAAATTTTTTAATCGACGGCAATATTGCCGATAACATCGCGCACGCTGCCGCTCCGGAAGGCGTATGCGTTTTGGAAATTGGCCCCGGCATGGGCGCGCTCACGAGCCGCCTGCTCGAGCGGGCGGAGGTTGTGGCCGCGTATGAAATCGATTCGGGCCTGGCAGAGGCGCTGCGTGACATGTTCGCGGATGAACCGCGGTTTCGTCTCTATCATCAGGATTTTTTGAAGGCGGATTTGATCGGTGATCTTGATTCTGTCTGTCATAACAAAGATGTTTATGTGGCGGCCAATTTGCCTTACTACATCACCTCTCCCTGCATCATGAAACTTGTGGAGTCAAAACTCAGCATTGTATCAATCACGGTGATGGTGCAAAAAGAAGTAGCTGAGCGGCTCTGTGCGAAGCCGGGCAGCAAAGACTATGGCGCAATCACAGCCGCCGTCTCATATTTTGCGCAGCCGAAGCTGCTTTTTAATGTGTCGTCCGGCTGTTTCTATCCGAAGCCGGACGTGGCATCATCTGTGGTTCAGCTCACTGTCAGCCGGGGCGAACAGGATGGTGATGCCGATGCCTATCTCAAAACGGTAAAGGGTTTGTTTGCCCAACGGCGAAAAACGTTAAAAAGCAATTTGAGGCAAAGTTTCGGCATTTCGGCAGAGTTCGCGCAGCAGCTGCTTAAAGAGGCCGGGATTGATGAAAACGCAAGAGCCGAAATGCTAAGCGTCAACCAGTTTATACAAATGTCCATAATTCTAAAAGAACATATCGAAAATTTTTCAGAATAGCAGGAAAAAAGGTTTATATGTAGAAATAACCAATATGCCTGAAGATTAAGGTTTATAAAAATGCAAGATGACGATACGATTCCGTCAAAGATTGTAAACAGAACCTCTGGTCAACCGTTTTTATTTGAAACACCAGCAGGCGTGAAGGGCTAATAAGCTTTTTGCACAAAAGATACACAGCATAAAGGGCGGGCTATCCCCGCTCTTTGTGTTTAAAGAAAAGAACGCGCCGGCGTCACCCTTCGGTATTCTCAAAACATCTCAATGTCATCATAATCACTCATTCATGTTCATTCGATTGCGCATTAAGCAGCGACGAGACGGCTGAAACGCTGGCAGTATTTGCAGCGTAAATTCGCAGCTTCGCAATCTCGTCGGTCACACGCCGATATGATCTGGTGCGGCTTTATAGTTGTTGTAAACAATTGAGCTTGGGCAACGCCGCGATGAGTTGATCATAAGAAACCGAGGCTACTGCTTATACAGCTTGAGGCAAATTGCAGCCGCGAAAATTTCAATGATAAGCCGGATCAATCGGCTGGGCACGCAGCACGGAGAATAATCGATCGGCTGGCAGTCTGTAATCATTCTTGTGTGTGATGGTATATTGCGGAAACACAAACGACTTTAATTCGGAATATTCCGGCAAACAAAAAGGACGAGCCTGCCTCGTCCTTGAACAACGGATGTTTGTTATGTGGTTTATCTGGCTTTTACCGCCGCTCTGATGGCTCTTACACAGTCGTCCGCGAGCATAATAATGAGAGAAACGAGCAGCATGGCCCAGAAGCCCGCCGTGATGGGGCCGCCGACGATCGCGTTGGCAATCACAAGAGAGAGCAGATTCGCAAAGACGCTGGCGACACCGAGCGTAATGATATTGAACGGCAGTGCAATCATCACAAATATCGGCCGAAGCACCATGTTGACAAGCGCAAGCATCAGTGCGGCCCACAAGGCTGTGAGCGCCGTGCCGGGCAGCAGACCGATTGCCGATGCGCCGAGCAGTATGAGATAGTACAAGACCACTTTGATCGAATATCGTATTAAGAATTTCATATCTTTCACCTCAGCAGCAATCTGACTCTGACGCTTGCGTCTTTAGACCGAACATCCACGTCGGCGAGGTCTAACGGGCCGTAGTCTTTTATCTGAGCAATAATCTGTTCGATAAAGCTCATCGCTGCCTGCACCTTTTGACTCGTGAACTGGAACAGCGACAGCAGATCGGCAATACCTTCGATCACTTCGGCTAAGCATCTGAAGGGGAATATGACGATGATCGGAAAGAAGCCGATACGCACGGTGGCGATCACAAGGCTGTTCTTTCTAATCGACATATACTCGCACCTTCGCCCCTTGCACGTCATCGCCGACATCCACATTGACAAGTTCTTCGCTGATTTCGCCGTCTTCAAAAAGCTCAATCAGCTCTTTTAAATTGATTTCGTCAAGATTGATACCTTGCTCTCCCAATTCCTTCTTCACATCTTTGGGGATAAAGGTCATCAGCCCGACGGCCGTTTTGGCAAGCGCGAGCGGAACATTGACATTCACACGGGCGCGTTCCTTATTGTCCGGGTCTTTCACATCCACACGGACACGTAGCATCGAGTTTTTCTTTCTTTGTTTTTTGGCGGGCATCTCGGTTCCCATGGCCGACAGCAGCTTTTCACCGTCTTCGGGAGAAATCTTTCCTTCACGTACCATTTCCAGTACCTTTAAAATTTCTTCGTTCATTATTGTTTACCTCAGCTTTCTATAATAAATTTTTTAATAACTCAGCGGCCTGATCGGCATTGATTTCTCCGTTTTCCAATCTGAACAATATCCGGCGGCGCTCTTCTTTAATTTCGTCGGAGGAAGCGCTGCTTTTGAGGCCTAATCGCTCAAGAACGGCATCGAGCCGGCCGCGAACTGTGGGGTAAGAAATGCCGAGTTCTTTTTCGACATCTTTGATGCTGCCCCGGCATTTTAGGAACGTAAGAATAAAAAGTGTATCATCGTTGCTCAACTCGCAAAAATCGCAGCCTGTAAAATGTCCGCCGAGCTCGCTTGCGCACTTTTGGCAAGTGAGCCTCGTGATTTCATATTGACCGCCGCAAACGGGGCATGCGGAAGGTGCTTTGTGCTTCATGGTTATGACTCCTCTTAATTTTATGTATTATTTATACTGCTAAAAATTAATAATGTCAATAGTAAAATTAATATAATTAATTTAATAATTAATATAATTAATATTAATATCGCGAATTATTAAAAGTGTTGTAATCGAGGATGCAACACACCATTCTAATATAATGAATAGAATGGCTTTGGAAACGGTGCTGACGGGTGTCTGGATTAGTGGCTCACAGCCATGGGTGGTAATGCATATATATAAGGATGTGTTTTTTTCTGAAAAAGGGCGAATAAAAGCGTTGACAAGTGGTAGGGTGTTTGGTAAGATATTTGAGCGCTCGCAAGACGGGAGAGCGGAAAAACGGCGG
>JAEZNC010000100.1 GCA_023441905.1 Bacillota bacterium
CCACAACACTGCGCACATTGCCTGCTTCAATGCCTCCGTCCATTTCTATATCTGTTTCAAGGCCGCGCATATCAATCATCTGTTTTAAATCCTTTGCTTTGCGTATGGAATACGGAATAAAGCTCTGAGCACCGAATCCCGGATTCACCGACATCAGCAACACCATATCCACCTTATCGAGCACATAATCAAGCACATCCAGCGATGTATGCGGATTCAGCGATACGCCGCATTTTTTGCCGGTCTTTTTCACAAGTTGCACGGCCCTGTCGAGGTGCATCGTTGCTTCGGCATGCACGGTGATGATATCGGCACCCGCGTCGGCAAATTCCTCTATATACCGTTCCGGCTCAACGATCATCAGATGCACATCAAGCGGAAGCGTTGTATGCGTTCTTAAGTCTCGCACCATTTTCTGCCCGAAGGTTAAATTGGGCACAAACACACCGTCCATCACATCACAGTGTATGTAGTCCGCACCCGCGTCTTCAAGCATTTTGACAGCGTCGTAAATCCTGGTGAAATCGGCTGATAGTATTGACGGTGCCACTTTAATCATATTCGCGTAACCTCTTTTCCTGTAATTCTTTTAAAATCGTCAGATATCGTTGATATCGTCCTTCGCTGATTCTGCCTTCGGCCAAGGCGTCTTTCACACCGCACTGCGGTTCTTTATCGTGCAGACACGACGAAAATCGGCAGCCTTCAAAAAAGGGGCGCATGTCGTCGTAAGAATGGCTGAGCTGTTCTGGCGTCAAATTCGCGTTTTCCAAAAAAGAAAACCCGGGCGTATCCACAACCATACCCGAAATATCCGCCAGCACAAGCAGTTCGGTATGGCGTGTGGTGTGGCGGCCCCTGTCGGTTTTCTTTGAAAGGCTCCCTGTTTCCAGAGAAAGCTCCGGGAATAACGCATTGAGTATCGATGATTTTCCCACCGCGGACTGCCCGGCGAGGCATGTGGTTTTGCCATGCAAATGCTTTTTAAAGCCTTCAAGTCCGTCGCCCGTGGCGGCCGATACGCACACATAGGGGCATGCATTGCTGTATTCACCGACCAGCTTTTGAATCGCATCGTCAATCGCGCCATCGCATTTGTTAAAAACCAGCAGAGGAGAAATTCCGGCCTGCTTGCTCTGAACAATCAATTTATCACAAAGCAAAAGATCCGCCTTGGGCTTGTGAACGGAAACAACGATGGCGACTTGGTCTATATTCGCCACACGCGGCCTTATCAGCTCGTTTCGGCGTTCAAATATCTCTTCTATTAAGCTGCCCGCGTTCTCGCTTATGCCGCATCTCACGCGGTCACCGGGAAGCGGAACCGTGTTGTCGTTCCGAAAGCTTCCCTTCGCTTTACATTCAATAATATTCCCTTCATCATCACGGACATAGTAGAATCCGCCGATCCCTTTTATGATCGTTCCCGTTTTACTCTGTGTCACGTTCGACAAACTCCAATTCAACCGTATAGGCTTCCGCATTGTTGACGAAAACTTTAACCGTTTTCTTTCCGCCGCTTAAGCTGGGAATATCAACGTCTATGGGCATCGTACCGCTGGCGGCTGCGTCATATGTTTTGACCACAATATTAATCGGCACGTCGTTATACTGTGTTTGCAGCACAACTTTGATTTTTGAGTCTTTTTCTGACACATCAATCCGAGAGGAAATTTGTGCATGGTAGTTTTTTTGCTTAAACGCGCTGATCCATAGATCAATTTCGTCTTCAAGCGAGGTGAGAATCCCTTCCTCAGGAGACTGACCGGTCACCGTTCCCTCAGCCAGTTCACTATCAGTTTCATAAATAAAGCAATTGGTAAATCCGGCGACGCTGAGCTGCGCTGCGGCTATATCCACCATCGAGCCGCTCACCGACAGCATCGGCACATCCATCTGCTGCTCATTCGTTGATACCACCACGCTGATGGGATTATCTTCATTGACCTCACTGTCAACGTCCGGAGCCTGTGATATGACCGTATCGGCAGGCAGATTATTGCTGTACTCGTACGTAATGCTTTCTATCGTAAGGCCCATGCTGGCGATGAGTTCCTTCGCCTCGTCCAGCGTCATCCCCGTGATATCAGGCATCGATAGACCCGCCGGCCCATTGGCTATTGTCAAAGTGACCGCAGTGCCCTTCAGTACGGCGCTGCCCGGTGCCGGCGACTGCGAGATGACTGTGCCGACATTGATCGTCTCGCTTTGTTCAAATTCCAACTTTACACCCATTTGAAGATTGGTCAATGTTTTTGATGCCTCCGAAACAGCTTGGCCGGTAAAATCAGGCATCCTGATGGTCTTGGCGTTTGTGTTTTCAATAATCGAGAAAACAGTGATGACGGAAGCCGTCAAAAAAGCGATAATCGATAACAATACGATAATTCGCCAAACTTTGAATTTTTTTATGATGACAGGCGCATCCACTGTCTGGTGCTCATAAGGCAAATCAATGTACTCGCCGCTTTTGTCCACAATGGCTCGTACAAGATCTTCTTTGAAAGCATCCATAGATCTGTATCTGTCTTTTTTATTCTTGCTTGTGGCTTTCAGCACAATGTTGTTAATGGATTTACTCAGATTCGGATTAATTTTTTCTGGCGCCGTTATTTTTTCGTTGATATGTTTGAGAGCCACCGAAACGGTTTGGTCTCCCTTGTACGGCAGCTCCCCCGTCAGCATTTCGTACAGCATAATACCCATTGAATAGATGTCCGTACGCGCGTCTACGGTATCTCCGCGCGCTTGTTCGGGAGACACATAATAGACCGACCCGATGACTTCCTTTTCTTCTTCATCCGTGGCCGATAAGCTTTTTGCAATGCCGAAATCCGTGATTTTGGCCGTCTGTTCTTTATCTATAAGCACATTTTGAGGCTTGATATCCCTATGAATAATGCCGCGTTTATGGGCTGCCGACAACGCGCTGCAAATTTGTATCGCGAAAAGAATGGCTTCTCTTTCGGGTATCAACCCGTTTTCATCAATCAGCGTTTTCAGCGTTGAGCCATCCGCATACTCCATCACCATGTAATAGATGCCGTCATCGCATCCGATATCGCTGACATGGATGATATTGTCATGCTCTAAAGAGAATGCGGCCTGCGCCTCTTTTTTAAACCGCTTGATATAATCGGCATTTTCGGAGAACTTTTCCTTGAGTATCTTCACGGCCACCGTGCTGTTTGTTTTGCGGCATAATGCCTTATAAACCCATGCCATACCGCCGGAATCAATGTCTTCGAGTATTTCATATCTGCCGCCGAGAACGCGCCCTATCATTTGGCACCTCCCCTGTAAGCGGCGATGACAGCGCTCACATTATCCGTTCCGCCATTTTCAAGAGCGGCCTGAATCAGCCCTTCTGCCGCGGCCGACAAATCGCCGGACAATATATCGGCCATCTGCTCGTCCGACACAGCGTTGGACAAACCATCCGAGCAAAGCAATATCACATCGTCCGGCTGCAAATCGACGCTGAACAGATCCACATCCACATCCTTGTCCGTCCCGACAGCGCGCGTGATGATGTTTTTATGCGGATGGAAGGCTGCTTCTTCCTGATTGATCAAGCCTTTGTCAAGCAGCATCTGAACATACGAATGGTCTGTGGTGACCTGTTTTAGCGCACTGTCACGATAAAGATACGCGCGCGAATCGCCCACTTGGCCGATAAACACTTTGCTTTCGGCAAAAACAGCCACCGTTGCCGTTGATCCCATGCCTTTTCTGTGCAAATTGGCCCGCGATTCATTCCAAATGAGCGTGTTGGCACGGCAGAGCGCGTCTTTCACAAGGCCGCCGGTCACCGAAGCCGCGTCCATATCGCCAAAATAAGAGCGGACGGTGTTCACAATCAGGCTGCTGGCCACATCACCTGCGCTGTGAC
>JAEZNC010000194.1 GCA_023441905.1 Bacillota bacterium
AAACGCGCGCTTGACGGGTTCACATACCGCTCGATCTTCGTGCAGAGGCTATCATCCGTCGTCGTCACCGTCATGTTCACAAAAACGGGTGAATGGGCCTTGATCTTCAATAATAAATCGACGTCGCGGCAGACCAGCGCCGATTTTGTGAAGATGGCCGCGCCGAAGCGATACCGGTGAATCAACTCGAGCGCGCCGCGTGTGAGCTCTTCCGTCTCTTCGTGCGGATTGTATGGGTCGCTCATCGCGCCCGTCATAATCACGCCCGACTTTTTTCTCGCTTCGAGATCGCGCCGGATGATAAAAAGCGCGTTGTCCTTCGCGCGTACGGTATCAAAATTCTCCACACGGTAACAATCGCTGCGGCTGTCGCAGTAAATGCAGCCGTGGCAACACCCTTTGTAGATATTCATGTTGTAATTCGCGCCAAACCAGCCATTGTCACTATAGCCCGAGATGATGGTTTTCGCGGGAATCAGCGGGATACTCACGCGTCTGCACTCTCTTTGAGTATATATTCTACCCGTAGCCGGCAGCAGGGCGCGCCCGCCAGTATCGATTCCATCAACGTCACGCGGACTTGCCCCTCGCCCCATGCGCTTTCGAGGTTATACATAAGGCTGCTGCGCGAGCACTCGCACAAATAAGGCGTTTTGACAAATCCCTTTTTGACGAGATCGCAGGCACAGAATTTGTACCTGATTTCATAAAGGCTGCCTTTTTCGATGGTCTGAATATCGAGCTCGGAAAACGTCTTTTTGAGTGCGTTAAAGAATGCCGCGTCATCGCGGGCTTCTTTCTTCGCATCGAGAAAAACCTGCCGCGTATACGAATCCGAGCAGGCTCTTCCGCATTTAGCGAGGATGCTGTTTCGGCTCTCTTCATCCATCGCAATAATCGCCTCTTCAAAGCCGCCGAACCAATGTTTCAGAAAATTGTCCATAACCGCCTCTCCGTTTCATGGATGCCGCCCGTTGATCTGCTCAAAAGACACATAACTGGCTGCATGTTGACACGCATTAAATCTACCGTCAATCGCATGTTTTTCCCTGCGACTGCTTGGCAGCACTGCCGATTTTTGCTTTCAGTCATTGCTCACTCGCTGCTCTTTATTTTCAGACTGTCTTTTCAAAACATCGCTGGCAGAATTAATAAACTCCAATCAATAACAAAATAAGCACCCCGCGGATGCTCCAGGCTGTCGATGAAGTGTATTTAAGCCTCCCTCAGACGAGGGAGGTGGCACGAAGTGCCGGAGGGAGTGACCGTTTTCGAGCCATTTTCTCTCCCCCAGTCACCTATCGGTGACAGCCCCCGATCCACCCTTATAGGGTAGTCGTCAGAGGGGGCCACGATAAGAGGCTTTTTTGACACTCTGAAGCACCCCGCGGATGCTCTTTTGTTCCTGCTCTTTAGCCGAGCGCGCTTAAAAGCGCGTTTTCCACCGCCTTCAAAAACGCCTTGCTCGTCGCCGTCGCGCCGGATACCGCGTCCACCTGAAGGGCCTGCGCGTCGAGCACCTCGCGTATCATCGTATCCATCGTCTCGGGCTTTGCAAACACCTGCGGGCTCACCACGTTGATACCGGTGATGGCGTGATCTTTCACCGTGACCTCCACCGTGTTGCTGAACCGCAAAAACCCATAGCTCCCGGTGTAGGTGCCGTCGTCCACCACCGCAAGGTTCACATCGCCGATCTTCGCATTCAGCGACGCGTCCTTGCCGCCGATGATAAACATAATAAACGCGATCATCAGCATCACCAGCACGCCAAGAATAATCAGCAGCACTTTAAGCCCCTTCTTCATGCTTTTTTTGGCCGGCTGTCTCGTCTTTCTTGCTTGCCTTGTATCTGGTGTAACTTCCTGCTGAATGTTCATCTGTTCTTCCATATTTATTTCCTCTTACGATTATTTTGCTGCCGTGATTTCCACCAGATTGCCGTCCGGGTCGTAAACGCTCGCTTCAAAATAGCCGTCGCCCGTGCGGCGCGGCTCGCCCGCAATAGTCAACCCATCGTTCCTCAGTCTTTGTACAAGGGCGCAGACTGCGTCTTCGCTTTCCAATGCGAACGCGATATGCGAAAACCCAATCGCCTGCTCCCCAAGGCCTTCCGGAATCGTGCTCATCTGCATGAGTTCAAGCCGCGCACCCGGCCCAAATGATATGAAATATGATTCAAAGCAAACACCGTTCCCGCGCGGAGAGACGTACTTGTCATTTGATATGCCGCCAAAATACCTCACATAAAAATCCTTCATCGGCTCAAGCTGTCTTGTCCATATTGCCGCATGTTCAATCATACTTGTCTTCTCCGTAATAAAAAAACTGATGGGGTTTAATTCGACACCATCAGCTCTCTCTCCTTCTCATCACTATGCAGCAGCATACTGCGGCGCTATGTGATTGTTTTTCTTAACCGTCATCGCCGCAACTGCGCAACCACATATGAGGTGGTTTCATCTCCGGATAAGCCCGTCAATACCTCTGATGCCATTTTTGCAATGCAGCCGCTGGCGTTAATTGTCAATATTTTTTGATATTATGTTCGCGTTTTATCCCATGAAATCCAAAAACATGGGATATGCAAATGAGATCTTATATATGGATAGTGACGAGACTTATCGACAATCTGACACCGAGATTCTTTATCTGCGGCTTTCTTTTTATATCAGCCCCGCGAGAATGGCTGATAATAATGTCAAATACAATTCATATTTGACGAAGAAATCGCCGCTGCTCCGGCTACGGCTCTTTAATGTTATCAATCAGCAACCCGCCGTTGCTCTGCCGCGTTTCCACGCAGAATTCGCGCGCGACATAAAGGTTCTTGCCCGCCGCGTATTTAAGCGCCACACCGCCCTGGCCGCACGCGGGCGATATCGTTTGGGTAAACGAATCAAAATCGCCGAAGAACTCCTTCAAATCCGCAAACGACAGTCCTTCGGCGAGCGACGGCGTGAGGCAGCTCATCGCAGCACCGGGATTATCGGCCTTCAGCGCCTCAAGCAGCGACACGCAAACGGCGTATGGGTCTGCGGCCTGCCTGGGCGCGCAGGTGAACCACCCAAGCTCCGCCGTACCGGGAGCGAGGCCGCCGCCGCTTTTTTCCCAGCGCGTTTTCGTCTGCCGGAACTCACCGTTGGTCACCACAACGATGCCGCCCGGTTCTACGCTCGATTCCTCGCAGAGCATGCAAAGGTCAAGCGCGAAAGACGGCAGAATATGCGCCGTGCATATGTAATGCTGCCCGTCCGTTGTCTTTCCGGAGGCGTGGAGCACGGGCATGTCGCCGAATTTGACAAACCCCAAGTCTGCAGTCTCCACAAAAAACGGCAACGGCGACACAAACTTCAGGCGATTGGTGGCGGAATGCTCCACCACAAAACTTGAGCACGCTTCGTTGTATATAAAAGCTGTGTGCCTTTCGCCGCTGATGTAAAAATCGAACGGCGACACCACACTGGGGTGCAGCTCCGTTTCGTCGTTGCGGTATACCGATTCGGGATAAAGCGTGAGCTCCACGATATTGTCCGGCCACATGCAAAGGTCAATCAGCCCGTCGCCCGCAAACACAGCCCCTTTCGACGCGATGGACACGCGCCGTGTATATGGAATATAAACGTAGTTCGGGTCGTTCTCGAGCGGCAGCATCGTGATAAAAAACGATGAGTTCGCCGCAATCGGCTGCGTGACAGCACCAGCGCCCGTTTCACCCGCAGGCGCCTGATTGATGCAAATGAGCGCATGAACCTTTGATGTGATATAAAGCAATTTGATGGCTTTGTCTTCCATAGCTCTCCCTTCGTACCATATATATATTCAGTTTACGCGGGATTGATACACAATTCTAACGGCGGTCCGCGGCGCATAATTATATACAAAAGGAAAACCGGTATACAAAAGCAGACGAATATGACACGTTTGCTTTTTAATTTTTTGTTAAATTACGGAATAAAACGCATGGTATAAGAGAATAATATGCATCAAAATCTATGATAAGGGGTTAGGAACATGGACGTTAACAACGAAACAGGACTGC
>JAEZNC010000215.1 GCA_023441905.1 Bacillota bacterium
ATGCTGAGCCCCACCGACGACATTGCGGCGAGCCAGCTCCATATGATGATCATGGCGCCGAACACAATCACAGCCACATACAGACACTTTTTCCACGACTTCTTTGACATATTTAAGATGTGTCCCCTTCAAATAAACTCACCCCACCAAAAAAGCGCTACGGCCGCGGCGGCTCATAATACACGGATATCAACATCAACCCTTTGGCCGGTGCCGTCACACCCGCGCCCTCTCTGTTTTTGCTTTCTATAATACCCCGCATGGAGACGGGAGTCCTTTTTTTCTGCCCGATTTCAATCAGTGTGCCCGCAATGATACGCACCATGTGGTACAAAAATCCCGAGCCTTTTATATCGATATGAATAAACGAGTTCTCTTGGGTGATATTCAGGCTGTAAACAGTGCGCACCGTATACTTCACCTCGCTGCCGCTAGCGCAGAACGCAGCGAAATCATGCGTCCCCACGATGCATTCAGCCGCCTCGCGCATGGCCGCCACATCCAGGCTGCCCCGCACATGCGCGGTGGTATGACGGTAAACGGCAGACGCATGCGCCGCATTATCAATCGTGTATCGATAATGCTTGCCCTTCGCGTCAAAACGCGCATGGAAACGCTCATCTGCGCGTTCCGAGCTTTTCACGCGGATATCGGACGGCAGATGCATGTTCAGCGCATAACATATCTTTTCAGGCGGAATTGAACACATTGTATCAAGATGCGCGACCTGTGCCATCGCGTGAACACCCGCATCCGTGCGTCCCGCGCCGTGTATTCTCACACTCTCGCCCGAGGCGGCTTCAAACGCGCGTTCGAGCAGCTCCTGCACCGAAAGCCCGTTCAGCTGCCGCTGCCAACCCGCGTAATTCGTACCGTCGTATTCAATCACGAGCTTTATTCGCATCTAGGGGCTCCTGCTCACCACTCATTATGCCTCGCCTTATCGGCTGCATAAGCATGATTATAAATGAAATACCGCCGCGATGCAAATCGCTCTAATGTACATTGATAGAAGTGTGTGTGTGTGTGTGTGTGTGTGTGCACACACACACATATATGTAAACTTTTGTTTACCAAATGTCATATTGGTGTTAAACTAATAAAATTCTCAAATCATGGCTTTTTTGTTTCCACCGGAGGCGGTATGAAAACTAAAAAACAGATATTATCGATATGTTACCTGCTGCTGGTCTTTACTGTCACGCTTGTGCTGGCACTTATTCTTTCAAAAGAAAGCGCCGGATTCTCAGAAATTTTGAAATCGCTGAATCCCGTTTGGCTATTTATTGCGTTTGGCTGCATGGTCGCCTATCTTTTTATCGAATCGTGGGCAGTGTGGTACATCACGGCATTTATGTATAGAAAAATGAAGTGCAAGTATATCGTCAAGCTTGATATCATTGGGAACTATTATGGCGCGATTACACCTGCCGCCATAGGTTTTCAGCCTTCCCAGATTGCCTACATGAAGCGCGACGGTGTCCCTGTGGGAATCTCTACTTTATTCAGACAATCAAGCTGATGGCTTACGAGGTTGTCATCCTTGTTATCTGCATCATCTTTATGGCCTTTAAAGGTGTCTATTTCCATCAAAACGATCCGGAAATATTCTGGCTCTCCATATTCGGCGCATTAATTAATCTATTCGTCATTTTTGTAATGGTCTTAGCCATCGTCAAATACAAAGCACTCCGCAAAATGGTTATCGCGGTCACCAAGTTTCTGGCCAAGATTAAAATCGTGAAAAATATCGATAAACTCAGGACGACGATCGACACGACGCTGGACGAGTTCCATGACAGCGCCAAATACTTAAAAGAATACAAAGGAAAGGTGGCGATCGCCTGCCTGTTGACGCTGATTCAATGGCTGTTCTTTTTCACAATACCGTATTGCCTCTATAACGCGTTCGGGTTTGGTATGCTCAACGGGAAAGTCGGTGCTATGGGAACGATTTCTGTATTTGATGAGTTTACCACCATCGTCGCCATGGCTGCATTCCTGTTTCTTGCCGTTCATTTTATGCCAATTCCCGGCTCAAGCGGCGCCACGGAAGCCGGTTTCGGCATTTTCTTCGGCAGTTTCTTCCTCGCCGGTTCAGCGGCTGCAATGTTCATCTGGCGGCTCATCACCTATTACTCAATGATCATTCTTGGTTTTATCGTGATTTTCTTTGACGGTGTGGCGCGAAAAAAGAACCATGTTAAAGCGGGAGATAGCTGCAGCTCTCCGCCAGAATTCAGTCCGTTTTCTTTTGAAAATTATCAATCAAAACAAAAGCCGCAACCGGAAAAGTGATGACTAATCATCTTTGTTACCGCCGAAATGAAATGAGGCTGCTCGAAAACGCCTTATTCAATCGCATTCAGGCAGCTTCTTTTTTGTTCAATAAAAAGTAGAAGTTATAAATGTCTGCAATAAAAGGTACCGATGTCTGCATCGACTTGATTGTCCCTATCTTTTGCAGTCTTGTCTCAAATAGAATGAATCTCACCATATAAAAAGAACAGCCTTTCTTTGCTGAAAGTGCTGCCTTTCGTGAGTTCTCTATACCGGTTGATGTTCATTTCCGGACAGTCCATGTTTCAGTATCCAAATGCCGAGAAAACGATCAGCCCCGCCACCACCGTCATGGCGATATAGTCGCGCAGGTGCATATGCATTATCTTCATGCGCGTGCGCCCCTCTCCGCCGTGATAACAGCGCGATTCCATCGCAAACGCGAGCTCATCGGCGCGCCGGAACGCGCTCACAAATAGCGGCACAAGCAGAGGCACCATGCCCGCGGCCCGTTTGAAAATGCTGCCCGAATCAAACTCAGCGCCTCGTGCCGTCTGCGCCTTCATAATCTTATCCGTCTCCTCGATCAATGTCGGGATGAACCGCATTGCAATCGTCATCATCATCGCGAGCTCATGCACGGGGAACTTGAACGCCTTCAGAGGCTTTAACAGGCTCTCAATGCCATCCGTCAGCGCGATGGGCGACGTGGTGAGCGTCAGCATCGTCGTCGCCGTGATCAGGAATATGAGCCGCACAGCCAGCCGTACGGCGCTGATCAGCCCTTCCTGCGAAACGCGGAATATCCACCACGAGAAGAGCTCGGTACCGCCCGAGTAAAAGAACGTGTTGAGCACAAACGTCAGCAGTATGATAAACCAGAGCGGCTTCAATCCGCGCAGAACAAATTTCACATTCACGCGTGAGAGTATGACCGTCGCGACGAGAAAAGCGAAAACCACCAGGTTACCTATCAGTGTATCCATCATGAATATCAGCACAATAACCGCGATAACGAGCACAAGCTTGATGCGCGGATCGAGACGGTGGATGACCGAATTACCGGGGAAATATTGTCCCAAGGTGACATTCTTAATCATTGGCTGCCCCCGTTCTGCCTGATATCAGCCGCTCAGCCGCTTCCTCAAGCTCATCCAGACGAATCACGCTGTCGTCAACGCGAAGCCCCTTGGCGCGCAGCTGCGACGCAATCCGCGCCACATACGGAATATCGAGGCCCATCTCTTTGAGCTCTTCTTCTCTCAAAAATACCTTCTGCGGGGTATCGTCCATCACCAGCCGAGATCCGTTCAGCACGACGACGCGATGCGCATACTCAGCCAGATCATCCATGGAGTGTGTGATCATGAGTATGGTGACTCCTTCAGCGTTCAAATGCGTGATGAGGCTCATCAGGTGTGTGCGGCCTTTGGGGTCCAGCCCGGCCACAGGTTCGTCAAGTATCAGCACCTTGGGGCGTATCGCGAGCACGCCCGCGATGGCCACGCGCCGTTTCTGACCGCCCGAAAGCTCAAACGGCGACAAATCCTTGACGCCTTCAAAATCCAGCTCCATGAGTTCCATCGCGTGCTTCACACGCTGCTCAATCTCGTCTTCGGGGACACCCGTCTTTTTGGGGCCGAATGCGATGTCCTTATACACCGTCTCCTCAAAAAGCTGATGCTCAGGGTATTGAAACACCACACCGATAGAGCGGCGCAGCGCTTTTCTGTCGAAGCTTTTGCCGGATATATCAGCGCCGTCAATCAGCACGCGGCCGGACGTGGGCTTTAGCAGCCCCGCAATCAGCCCGATCAGTGTGGTTTTGCCCGAGCCCGTGTGCCCGATCACACCCAAAAATTCGCCGTCCTCGATCTTCAGACTGATATCATCAACCGCCTTAGATTCAAACGGCGTACCCGGCATATACGTATATCTCAGGTTCTCTAGCTCAATTGACATATCTTCTCCACCAGTTCTTCTGTCGTCAGCGGGCACGGCCCCATCTCATAGCCCTTGGCTTTGAGCCGATGATACAGCGCGATATGCGGCGGCGCGGAGAGCCCCGCATCTCTCAAGGCTTGCTCATCCGCAAACACCTCGCGCGGCGTACCCATTTTTGTGATGCGCCCGCCCGTCATCACGATGACGGTATCCGCCTGCAGCGCTTCTTCCATGTAATGCGTAATCAGCAATATCGTTTTACCTTCGCCGTTCAGCTGCCGGATGGTTTCCAGCACTTCTGTACGCCCCTCGGGGTCCAGCATGGCCGTGGGCTCATCAAAAACAATAATATCCGGATGCATCGCGAGCACCCCCGCAATGGCCACGCGCTGCTTCTGGCCGCCCGAGAGCATATGCGGCGCGCGCTCCTTGAACGCGCTCATTCCCACCTGCTCGAGCGCCTCGTCCACGCGCTGCCGAATCTCTTTCGGCGGCACGCCGATATTTTCGGGGCCAAAAGCCACATCCTCTTCCACAATTGTGGCAACCAGCTGGTTATCGGGGTTTTGAAACACCATTCCCGCGCACTTGCGGATGTCCCAAACCTTTGTTTCGTCCTTTGTATCCATCCCGTTAATCATCACGCTGCCTGATGCAGGCAAAAACAGCGCGTTGATATGGCGCGCGAATGTGGACTTGCCCGACCCGTTGTGCCCGATGATTGCAACGAATGCACCTTTTTCCACGGATAGCGTGACGCCAGAGAGTGCAGGCGTGAGGCTCGTCTCGCTCATATAAGAGTATGTGATATCATCTATTTTAACGATGCTCATACGATTGGCCTTTCCCCTAAATACCAATTTTCTCATTCATTTGCATTGAATAGCCCTTATTATACACCAAAAGGCTCTGAAATCAAAATTCAAAGCCTTTTTTAAGCGCGTCCCCTTAAAAAGGGTTAAAATTCTATTTCCGGTTACTTATCAAACAAGCTCGAGTATAACCATTTCGGCCGCATCGCCGCGGCGCGGACCCTTTTTGATGATGCGTGTGTAACCGCCGCCGGTGCCGAGATCCTTCGCGCGCTTGTCGTACTTCGGACCGTATTCACGGAACATCTTTTCGACCAGCGGGTTGGTCACTTCACCTGCGCGTTTTTTATAATCGAATTTCGATTCGCCGTCTTTTCTGGCTTCCGGTACATTGTACAGGTAGCTCATCAGCTTGCGCCGTGCGGCAAGCTTAGAGGGCGCATCATTGACGACTTCACGCTTGACTTTCTCGTCACCTTCGGTGACTTCTTTCACAACCTTGACGGTGTTGTCATATTCTTTAACTGCAATCGTGATCAGTTTTTCCGCAATGCTCCTGGCTTCTTTCGCCCGGGCCAGCGTTGTCTCGATGCGGCCATACCATAACAGCCCTGTGACGAGGTTCCGTAGCGTCGCCTGTCTCTGGTCCTGCT
>JAEZNC010000229.1 GCA_023441905.1 Bacillota bacterium
AATGTCTGCCTGACCGTCGTTGAAGCCGCGAATCAACGTGTATTCTATTATAATGCGCCTGCCCGTTTTTTTAAAGTAGACATTTGCGGCATTCATGATCTCACTGATGGTATACGCTCTTGCAACAGGCATCAGCTTCTTTCTCTTATCGTCTATCGCCGCGTGCAATGAGATACAAAGCGTTACCGAAAGCCGTTCCTCGGCAAGCCTTAGTATACCCGGCACCAAGCCGCAAGTGGAGAGCGATATATGGCGCTGGCCGATTCCGAACTCCGACTGAAGCGCGTTTATGAATTCAATCACATTGTCATAGTTATCGAGCGGTTCGCCGCTGCCCATGAGCACCACATTGCTGATCTCCCCCGATTCTCGTGCCGCAATCACCTCTGAGAGCATTTCGCCCGCCGTCAATTGGCGAACAAGCCCATCAAGGCCCGAGGCGCAGAAGGCGCAGCCCATGCGGCAGCCCACCTGTGTGGAAACGCAAAGCGTCCGTCCGTGGTGATAATCCATCACCACGCATTCGATAAGATTGCCGTCCGTCATTTCGAGCAGGTATTTAACAGTGCCGTCTTTGGACGTCAGCTTAGTATTGATTTTGGCGTAGCCTTCGCAGTAGCGTTCTTTGAGTTTTTCCCGCAGCGGCTTTGAGAGATTCGTCATGTCGTCAAATAAAGCCCCTTTCACAAGCCACGCGCGAAGCTGTTTGGCGGCAAACTTCTTTTCACCCAATTCGACGATGATTTTTTCGAGCTCAGATACAGTCAGCGAAAGCAATCCGTTCATTGTTTCTCCATAACGGCCGCGTAAAAGCCGTCAGACCCGCAAAGATGCGGATAAAGCGTTTGCGGCGGATGTCGATAGGCAAAGCCGGCCGTGCGGCTTAAAAATGCGTCTGTGACGGCCTCATTCTCTTCTCTGTTGATTGAGCAGGTCATATACACGAGCGTCCCGCTTTTTTTTACATAGCGTGCGCATACCAAAAGTATGTCCATCTGCACACCGGTTAAACTTAAGATATCCTCCGGTTTTCTCGAATAGCGGATATCCGGCTGATGGGCCATCAGCCCCATGGCGCTGCACGGCGCATCCACCAGTACCACATCAAACCGCCCCTCGTACTCGGCCATATCGTCACGCGCATCGTGAACGCAGACAACGGCATTTTTTACACCGAGACGATCATAATTCTTTCGCGTCATATCGACCCGATGTTCGTGGATATCCCACGCCGTGATATCAATACCGTTTTGAGTCAACGCGGCCGCGTAAGCGCTTTTGCCGCCCGGTGCAGCGCAGCAATCCAGCAGCATGTCGCCTTTCTTGATACCCGCTGCAAGTACAGCTCTCATCGCGCTTTGAGACTGCACAGCCATAAAGCCGTTTTTAAACAGATCAAGATTTTCTATGTCATGAAAGCCGCTGACGGCGTAGGCGTTCGGAATGCCGCCTTCGCGCCAGTCAACACCGAGCGCGCTGAGCGCTGACTCAAACGTCTGCTTGTCCGTTTTCAGCGGGTTCATGCGCACGGATACAAATTCCGGCGCTTTGTAAAGCAGCATATCTTTAGCGAAATCCCAGCCAAAATCTTTGATGTACTTGTCGCATATCCACTCGGGATAGCTTGCCATCACGCTCAAAGACTTTGCGTTTGTGATCTTTGGATATACAATTTTGTTCTTTCCGTTATCGAGTGCGCGTAGCACCGCGTTGACAAATCCGCTTGTCTGCGGTTTGACGCGTTTGGCGAGCGCCACGCTCTCACTGACGGCGGCATATCCTTGGGTATCCATAAAAAGAAGCTGGCAAGTCCCCAGCCTCAAAATGTTTCTGATGCTTCCGTGAACGCGCGGTGACGTGATAAATCCCTGCAGCGCAAAATCAATGCGCATCAGGTTTTCGAGCGTCGTTCTTAGCAGTAACGACGCAAAATGCCTTTCTTCAGCGGAAAAGGAAGCGGGAATATGCTTTTTAAGCGCGAGCGACGTATAAGCGCCTTCTTTGAGCACGGCATTCAGCGCAAGATAGGCGGCATATCTGGCGTTCATTTCAGCCCCTCGGTAACGGCAACATCAAAATAGCTGTCCGGCAGACACTTGCCACGTAAAAAATCGCAAGGATTCATGCGCTTACAGCATGATGCCTGCATTTCCTGAATGCGCAGCAGCCCGTCCCCGGTACCGACGAGAAGGCCGCTTCTGGCATCGCAAGTCACCAGTCTGCCGGGCTCTGCGCTTCCCGGCTCGATTGACGTGCGCCATATTTTAAAGACATCTCCGCTCATGTGCGCGGCGGCACCCATAATGGGATTGAGCGCCCTCACAAGGTTGTGGATCTCCGTTGCGGGCTTCGTCCAATCAATCTCGGCCAGTTCTTTTGAGAGCGGCGGATAGTAACTGGACTGCGCTTCATCTTGAACGGTGCGTTTGGCCGTACCGTTTTGAATCATGCCGATTGTATTGATAAGCAGCTCGGCGCCGAGTGCGGCCAGCGTCTCATAAAGTTCGCCGCCCGTCATATCACTGCCGATTTCAACAGACGACGACGTGATGATATCGCCCGTATCGAGACCTTCGTTCATAGTCATGATGGTCACGCCGGTTTGTTTTTCTCCGTTGATAATGGCCCATTGAATGGGGGCCGCACCGCGGTACTTCGGCAGCAGCGACGCGTGTACATTGAGGCACCCCAGCGGCGGAATGTCCAGTATCTGCTTCGAAAGAATCTGCCCGAAAGCCGCTGTCACAATCATATCGGGCACGAGCGCCTCAAGCGCCGCCACCCCTTCGGGGGATTTTATCTTTTCAAATTGCAGCACGGGGATGCCGTGCGCTTCAGCCAGTTGTTTGACAGGCGGCGGCACAGTTTTGTGTCCTCGTCCGCTTTTTCTGTCAGGCTGCGTCACCACAGCGGCTATTGTATAGCCGCCAAAAATCAGCTTTTCCAGGCAGGGCACCGCAAACTGCGGGGTGCCCATAAAGACGAGCTTCATTCGATCTCCTCTGTCATTTTATCCACGAAAAGAATGCCGTCCAGGTGGTCAATCTCGTGGCAGAATATTCTCGCCGGCATCCCGGATATCTCGATTTCATGCATTTGGGCAAATCTGTCCATGTAAGACACTTTTATTTTTTCGGGGCGCGGCACAAACCCCCAAACGCCGGGGACGGACAGGCAGCCCTCTTCACCGCTGACCTCCCCGGATTCTTCGAGAATCTTCGGGTTGATAAGCTCATAGTACTTGTCCTCATACGATACCACCGCAATCCGGCGCAGCACGCCCACCTGCGGCGCAGCCAATCCGCCGCCGTCTTCAATAACCAGTGTATCCTTCATATCGTCGAGCAGCGTTAATATATGCGGGGTAATTTCCTTCACCTCGCGGGAAATCTTTCTGAGGTCTTCGTTGTCCTCACCCTTTATCACATCTCTGATAGCCAAATTAATCTCCTTTTTTGTCGGGTTCTTTCTCATTTATCATTTTATCCACGAATAAAATGCCATCCAGATGGTCAATTTCGTGGCAAAAAACTCTCGCCGTGATGCCCGTAATTTCTTGCTTTTGCCTTTTACCGTTTCTGTCGATATATGTGACCGTTATTTTTTCCGGACGCTTGACTTTGCCCCTCTGGCCCACAACGGAAAGGCAGCCTTCTTCTTCAATCGCTTCTCCGGAGCCGCTTAAGATTCTCGGATTGATCAGCTCGTAAAGCTGATCGTTGTAGTTCACGATTGCAATGCGGCGCAGCACGCCCACCTGCGGCGCAGCCAGCCCGACGCCGTCTTCCACTGCCAGCGTTTCCTTCATATCGTCCAGCAAGGCTAATATATGCTTATTGATGCCGTTCACTTCGCGGGATTTTTTCCGCAGTGCCGGATTATCAGTGCCCTTTACGATATCCCTGATTGCCATACCGTCCTCTCCCTATATCATACTCTGCGGATTGATTTCCATGCCATAGGTGCAATCCTTATATTGTTTCGTGTCCGTATAAATATATAATTTTTTTCGAAACTGCGCAAGACTTGCGTCGTTTAGCACTTTGATAAGCACCTGCCAGCGTGTGCGGCCCTGTATCTTCTTAACGGGCGCTTCTCCGCTGTCAAACAGCAACAGCTTGTCAAACTCATCCGAAAATGCGTCCTTGAAACCCCTCACAAAATCCTGGCATGCCTCCCTCACGGCGTCTTCGCTTTTCCCGGTAAATATAAAACGAAAAAACACCGAATAGGGCGGCAACAGTGCCGAACGGCGCACATTCATCTCCTCTTCGAAAAAGCCCTCAAAGTCGTGCCGCCGCGCATAGTCAATCGCGTAATGATCAGGCGAATACGTCTGCACGATCACTTTGCCGGGGTCTTTGCGCCCCGCGCGGCCCGCCACCTGCTCTAACAGCTCAAACGTTTTCTCGGGGCTGCGAAAATCGGGAATGTAAAGAGAGTTATCCGCTGCAACCACACCCACGAGCGTCACGCGTTCGAAATCGAGCCCCTTGGCAATCATCTGAGTGCCAATCAGTATATCGGCCTCGCCGCGTTTGAACTGCTCGTAGATATTCAGATGCGCATC
Source organism: Bacillota bacterium (assembly GCA_023441905.1). GTDB lineage: Bacteria > Bacillota > Clostridia > Christensenellales > SZUA-584 > SZUA-584. Next base: position 4,571 of record JAEZNC010000229.1, read on the forward strand.
CTTCCCCCGCGTGGTATCAAGATCCATGCGCAGCACACGCGCTTCGGGAAAGTGTGCTTTGGTCTGTTCCTCCACCTGCTGCGTGCCAATGCCGTAATGCTTTAGATACGGCTTGCCGCATTCGGGGCAGACGTCTCTCAATCGCCGTGTCCGCCCGCAGTAATGGCACATCAGCACACCTTTGCTCGCGTGGTATGTCATCGTGACCTCGCAGTTGTCGCAGTATTCCACATAGCCGCAGCCGCGGCACATCACAAATGTCGAGTAGCCGCGTCGATTGATAAACAGCATGACTTGTTTATTGTTATTTAAAGCGTTGCTGATCTCCTGATGCAGCAAACCCGAAAAAAGCGTTTTGTTGCCGCGCACCACTTCGTCGCGCATATCGACGATTTCTACGGCGGGCAGCTGCAGGCCGAATAGACGATTGGGCATGCGGACCAGTTTGTAGATACCGTTTTTGGCCTTGATATAGCTTTCCACCGAGGGCGTTGCGGAAGCGAGCACGAGCGTCGCGCCTTCGATGTTCGCACGCATGCGCGCGACCTCGTGCGCGGTGTATTTGGGATGCATATCCGATTTGTAGCTCGACTCATGCTCCTCGTCGATGATGATCACGCCCACATCCCTGAGCGGCGCAAACACCGCCGAACGCGCGCCGATGACGACCCTGGCTTTCCCAGTCGACATGCGCTTCCATTCATCATAGCGTTCGCCGGCCGTTAACGTGGAATGATATACCGCTATCTCCCGCCCGATGCGTCGTTCAAACATCGAAACAAGCTGCGGCGTCAGCGATATTTCCGGCACGAGCACAATCGCGCTCCTGCCGCGTTTTAAGCAATCGCGTACGATATGGATATAAACCTCTGTTTTTCCGCTGCCTGTCACGCCGTGCAGCAGGTACTTGCCCGTTTCAGATAATATTGTATTCGCCGCGCTGAGTTGGTCTTCCGTCAGATCGAAATCTTCTTCGCGCTGTGCCGTTTTTCGCGGTTGGCGCAGCGTCTCCACCGTACGGCTCAGTAGAAGCCCTTTTTTAACGAGCGCGTCTCTCGCTGACGCGCTGCCCGGAACCACGTCCTCCAGCGCCGATGCTTTGAGGGTGCCGTAAGTGCGCATGGCATTCAGCACATCGATCTGTTTGGGAGCCTTGGGCTTGCCGTCAGCACTCGTTAACGAGCGAACCGCTTCGTTAAACTGCTCGTCGGACAAAGAAAAAACAAGCTCGCGTTCCAGCTTGTCTCCTATGCGCCCGCCGCGCATTTCGGCGGGAAACATCAGCCGGAGCGCTACCGCTAGCGTGGTATGATAATAACGGCGCATGACACCCGCGAGACTGATTTGCCCCGGCGTCAACGCCGCAAAATCGGAAAGAACGCTCTTAATGCTTTTGATGCCCGCTCCCTGAAACTCGCACGACTCCGAGAGGCCGATCACATAGCCCTCGCGCAGTGTATTGGCGCGCCCAAAAGGCACATGTACGCGAAAACCGATTTCGAGCGTCATGTCGTCGGGAATAAGGTATTCAAATACCCTGTCCACGTCTGAATGGATGATGTCGATAATGACTTTTGCATACATGCGGGATTACCTCGCGATTATCTCTTGATAATGCGCTGCGAGCACATCCATGATGCGCCGGGACAGATTCTTTTTGCTGTCGCTTCCGAGGTCTTGAGATGTGCCGTCTTTAAAATACAATATGATATTGTTGCTGTCCGATTCGAAGCCTTCACCGCTGCGGGATACATCGTTGAGGGCAATCACATCGAGGTTCTTATTGTTCATCTTCCCGATGGCGTTTGCTTCAAAATCCTGCGTTTCGGCCGCGAATCCCATCAGCAGCTGATTTTCCTTTTTGTTCTCTCCAAGGGACGACAATATGTCCTGCGTGCGGACAAGCTCAACCGTCATGTCGCCGCCTTTTTTTATCTTCTGGTCGTTCACCATTTTGGGCGTATAATCCGCCACGGCCGCCGCCATCACGATGATATCGGCTTCACTGCGAAGCTCCGCTATTTTTTGCGCCATTTCGGCGGCGGAGACAACATAAATTGTTTTCACCTTAAGCGGCGCTTCAACCGAGACGGGCCCCGAAACAAGCGTGACATTCGCGCCCCGGTTCACGGCGGCCTGCGCGATGGCGTAGCCCATTTTCCCCGAGGACCGGTTGGAAAGATACCTGACAGGATCGATCATTTCGCGCGTCGGCCCTGCGGATATCAGCACGCGCACGCCCAAAAGGTCGTAACGTGATACGAGCACATCCGATGCAAACGTGATAATGTCATCGGGTTCCCGCATGCGCCCCTGCCCCACATCGCCGCAGGCCAGCAGCCCTTCGCCCGTATCCATCACGAAATAGCCGCGCTTTTTGAGCAGCGAAAGGTTGTTCTGTGTCGCCGCGTCCTTGACCATCACGTCGTTCATCGCGGGCGCGAAAACAACGGGACATTCACAGGCCAGCAGCGTTGTTGTCAGCATATCGTCTGCAATGCCTGCCGCCGCTTTGGCAATGATATCGGCCGTTGCGGGCGCAATAATAAGCATGTCCGCTCTTTTTGCGAGCGAGACATGCTTCACATCAAATTCGCCTGTCCTGTCAAACGCATCGGTTAAAACGGCGTTGCCGGAGAGCGTCTCAAACGTCACCGCGCCGACAAATTTTAGCGCGTTTTGCGTCATCAGCACATGAACATCGTAGCCCTTTTTTTTGAGCGCGCTGACGAGGTAAGCCGACTTGTAGGCGGCTATGCCGCCCGATACGCCGACGATGACCGTCAAAGGCATTTTTAAGCCTCTTCCGGTGTGATATATGTGATTTTGTCGCTGAAAATCTCTTTTGCTGCCTGAGAAACCGGATTTGCTTCCGGCGCTGTCGTCAGCGGTTCGGCGCCGTCCACCAGCTGGCGGGCGCGCTTGGCCGACTCCACAACGAGTGTATAGCGGCAGTCTACCTTATCTTTGAGTTCACTGACTCCCGGGTACATCATATTAAATCACTCCTTTATTTGTTCTTGATAACGAAAGACCCTGAGCCTTTCCGCCGTCATGATGGCCTCAATGCGGCTCACCACGTCATTCACCTGATCGTTGACAATTCTGTAATCGTATTCATGCATGAGGTTCATCTCAGCGGCCGCCTTGCCCAGCCGCGCTTCGATTTGCGCTGTCGTTTCAGTGCCCCGGCTGCAAATACGGTTTTTCAATTCTTCCATTGTGGGCGGAACAAGAAACATATATACGCCGTGCGGATAAGATTTTTTTACCTTGAGCGCGCCCTGAACATCGATCTCCAGAAGCACATCTTTGCCCTCGCCGATGGCGGCGTCCACAAAGCTTTTTGGCGTTCCGTAATAATTCGAGAACACATCCGCATACTCCAAAAATGCGTCCTGCTCAATGAGGCTCTCAAATTCCTCGCGCGTTTTAAAAAAATAGCTTTTTCCGTCGGTCTCACCCGGGCGCGGTGCGCGCGTGGTGCAGGAAACTGACAGTGAAATATCCTTGCGCTTATTGAGCAGCGCCTTACATACAGTTCCTTTTCCGGTACCCGAAGGACCGGACAGGACAAGCAACAGCCCTTTATCCATGCGTTATTCCTCGGCGTCGTCGTCTTTATCGGTCAATCGGTGGGCGACCGTTTCAGGCTGGACAGCCGACAGAATCACATGATCGCTGTCCGTGATAATCACGGCGCGTGTGCGTCTTCCGTATGTGGCGTCTATTAGATTTCCCTTTTGCCTTGCTTCCTGAATGATGCGCTTAATCGGCGCAGATTCGGGGCTGACAATCGCGATGAGCCTGTTGGCGGATACGATATTGCCAAAACCAATATTGATGAGCTTAATAGCCATAAGCTGTCCTCCAAACTTTTATTCTATATTCTGAACTTGTTCACGTATTTTTTCAATAACACTCTTGCCCTCGATGACTGCAGACGTGATATCGTAATCCTGTGATTTTGAACCGATTGTGTTCATTTCACGATTCATTTCCTGCACCATGAAATCAAGCTTTCGGCCCACCGCGTCCGAATCGTTGACGGTTTTTTTAAACTCACTGATATGCGTGCCGAGCCGGACGATTTCCTCAGTCACATCGGCTCTGTCGGCCATCAGCGCCACTTCGGTATTAAACCTTGTTTCATCGATCTCCGTATTGGCAAGCAATTCGGCGATGCGCTGTTTGAGTTTGACCGCGTATTCAGCCGCAACGGTGTCTTTCCTTTGGTTGACACGCTGACGAATCGTTTCGAGAGCATTCAGGCATTCAACGATATTCAGTTTGAGCGCTTCTCCTTCGCGGAGACGCATCCCCTCCAGCGCTTCAATCGCCTGAACGGATGCTGCCTGAACAAGGCGCGACAGACGCTCTTCATCTTCGCTCTCTTCTTGAATCACAATGATATCCGGAATGCGGATCATATCCGATAACTGCAGATTGTCGAGCACGCCTGCTTCCACGGCGGCATGCCGGGCCGCTTTCAGATACGAACGCATCAGCCCGATATCCGCCGTCACCGTTTTGGCATCGCCTGAAAGCGCGCTGTAGTTCACAAACACATCCACGCGTCCGCGGGATAACCTGTCTTTGATTGTCTTTCTGATGAGTTCTTCGGTAAAACCAAGCG
>JAEZNC010000276.1 GCA_023441905.1 Bacillota bacterium
CATCGGTGTTGATTGGTTTTGAAGTGATGATCATGACCTCTTCGAGGTGAGCAAAATCCGCATACGGCCTGACAACCGCTTTGTTTCTCATGCCGTCGTTGCTCTGGCTGACTTCCACCACTTCGCCGATGGCGATGCCCTTTGGGAACGTCCCCGCTAGCCCCGATGTAATGACCTTATCGCCCGGCATCAAGTCGGCATCGAGAGGCAGGTTATCCATCGTCAGAAGCGGGTCCTCGTCGCCGGCCGTGTTGGAGCCGCTGATGATGCCAAGGTCACGCGTGCGCTCGACGATGCTCGAAACGCCGCTCGACGAATCGATGATGGCAAGCACGCGGCTGAAATGGGCCCCTGTTTGCAAAACGCGCCCCACAAGGCCGTCCCCGGTGATGACGGGCATATCCTTTTTGATGCCGTCTGAAATCCCCATGTCGATGTCGAATATATTGAACCAATGCCCCGGTGTTTTGCCGATGACGCGCGCAGTTTTAATATCGGGCGGGGTATCCGTCCTGGTATTAAAATTCAGCAGTGCTTTTAAACGATCGTTCTCCGCTTTGATTTCTGTGTAGTCCGCGAGCTGGCCTTCCAGCTCGGCAACTTTGGCTTCGAGCTGCAGATTTTCCGCCTGCAGGTCGCTGCCCGCGAACATGCGGTCAAAAAAGCCTCCGATTGCATCCGTGGCGGAGTAAAGTGCTTTTTGAACAGGGGAAAAGATGCTGCCCACCACGCTCTCCGTGCCGGACATATTATTGCTGCCTGCCGTGATGACGAGAACGACGAGCAATATGATGACCACAATGATGGTGACCATCAAAGGGCGGTTGCGCCATAAGTTTCGCATAACTCCTCCTGTGACGTATCAGCAGATATTATAACATAAAATGCCCTGATGTAAAACAATGGCGAACGTTGTTCACAAAATGTCCATGAACCCGGCGGCGCATCGGGCCGACTAAAAGGAGCTTTTTGGGCCAGCTATTATTCAGCGTTTTGTAAAGCCGCCGGGGTTTTATTGCGGTACCCAGTCATAAGGCGACAGGGTATTGCCGCTGATATTCCGGCTGGCCACGGAGAGGAAACTATCTGCGTTTTTAAGGATTTAAATCCATGATTTACCATAATCGCTTATCATAATAGATCATATCTTAGGAAAAATCAATCAGCAGGTAAAGCCGGTATTTACACCAAAAAAAAGAGCCCCTTCGCAGCCGTTAAAAAACAGCAGCGAAGGAGCGGTGGCAGCTAGAGGTTCTCGTCCTTGAGGGCATCGATGATATTTTCTTTCTTAATCCTGTGGGTTGAGTAGAGCATTGTGGAGAACACGATGGTGAGCAGCATCAGCACCGCAAAGCCGTAGCTTTGCCACGGCAGCGTGAAACCCGATATCAGCACGCTCTGCTGCGTCCGGAATAGCAGGTAGGAAATCGCCACGCTGATGGGCAGCCCGAAGAGCAGCGCCTTGAGCCCATAGAATATGCTCTCGAAACGGATCATGCGATTAAAGCCGCCCGGCGTCATGCCCACGCTGCGCATCATCGCGAATTCCCGACGTCTGAGCGCGATGTTCGTGGACACCGTATTGAATATATTCGCAATGCAGATCAGGCTGATCAGTACGATGAAGCCGTAGACGAACACACCGAGGAACGTGGTCACGCTTTGCTGTGACCGCGTTTCGCTCTGAATATTATACACATATATGCTCGAAGCGGGCAGCGTCTTAAGCATCTGGCTCAGCTGCTTTTCCAGCCTTTGATCGTCGGAGGTGGTCACATACATCGTATGGCCGATGCTCTCGGGCGGAGCACCAAGGTCTGCGCCGACAGTGCTCAGCACATCTTCAGAAACAACCAGCGTCACATACGAAAACCCTTGTATCAGCGTGCCCATGGGGCGTTCATCGGTGACCGCGCCGATGGTCAGCGACGCGCTATTATCAGGATTCTCCGAATTCGTATAGAATGACAGCGTATCCCCGTTTCTCACATTGAGCACGTTGCCCGAAATTTTCATCATGGCTTCACCGGCTGTGTAGTAATCCTGCCCATGGTTGATGAGTATGGCCTTGGGGGCGTTCGGATCGGCAAAAGCCTCCTGCGGCACGCCCACCGCGTCGGCATAGTTTTTGAAGCTGTCGTCGTTGAGTGCAATCAGCTCAGCACCGAACAGGCTCTCATCGGTAACGGGCCCGTATATCTTTTTTGCCTCATCCGTCAGCAGCTGGTCAGTCACTGCGACAAAGCCGCCGAGGCTCGTTTGCTCCGAATGGCCAGTGACAAGGTCAAGAGACGCAATGTCTTCATTCATGCTGCCGCGCTGCAGATCGGAAACGGCTGTGTAGGAGACGGCGATATCAAAGTTGCAGCCTTCCACCGTAGCGCCGTAAATTGACTGTGTCAAATTCGCGTACATTGATACCGTTAAAAAGAGCACGACGCTGATCACAAGTGAGACGATGGTACTCCGGTATTTTTTGCGGCTGCGCTTTAGGTTTTTGAGCGCCACAGTGGCCTCAAACCCGAACAGCGCGCGTGTCAGCCGCGATGTTTTGACGGCACGGCGCGTGAGCTTGACCTCGTGTGAGAGACGGATGGCGTCGATGGCGGTGATTCTGGACGCCCGCCTCGCGGGGATATAGACCGATATGAAAATGGTGAGCACCGCAAGCGCGATGGTGGCCCCGACGCTCCACAGCGGCACAACCAGATCGAGCGTCATGCCTTCTGACACGTTGAAAAACCCGTCCAGCAGCGGCTGAATCGCCTTTAACGTGATCGCCATACCGCCGATGCCCGCGAGCAGGCCGAGCGGAATACCGATGAGGCCGATGATAAAGCCCTCATAATACATGCTGGTGCGCTTCTGGCGCTTGGTTGCGCCCACACTGGCGAGCAGCCCGAGCTGACGCGAGCGTTCCGATACGGAGATCGCGAACGAGTTGTATATCAGCGATACGGATGCGAGGATGATGATGGCGATGATGATTCCCGCAAATATATAGATGAAGGTGAGCACGTTATCGTAGCTGACCACGCCGTAATACCGCAGCAGCTCATCGTGGAAAGCCACGTCGGATTCGGTTGCGCCCGCCTGCTGCGCGAGTGACGGAACGGCTTGGTAGATGCCCTTGTTGACCGAGTCCATGGTCAGCAGCACGTCAACCATATCCCCGGGGGAGAGCGTCGCTTCATCGAGGTATCCGAGAACGCCGCAGCCTGCCGACCAGCTTTTTTCGAAGCTCGGTCGCGCCATAATCCCCACAACGGTAAAGCGGCCTTCGGATTTGGGCACAAGTTTGTCGTCCAGCGTACGGTCGGTGCCGTCTTCACTGTATGCGTAATTGAGGTTGATGTTCCCGCGAACCGCTTCTCCCGCGTTGTTAACCCGGTCGCAAAGCGTTAAATCCAGCGTATCGCCGATTGCGTATTCAACGCCCGCACTGTTTTCTATCGTCTCGGAGATGATCACTTCGCTTTTCTTTTCCGGCAGCCGCCCTTTAAGCAGCTTCACCGACATCTGGTTAAAGCCCGTCTCGCTGTACTGCCGCACATAAAGATACGGCTTGGATTCGTTGACGGAAGCATCTAGAGCGGCATAACCCAGATCGCGGGAAAGAGATGACATGCCGATACTCTCGTCATCGGTGATGACAGTTGCGTTTTCGACCGCAACATTTTGGATTTCAGCATGCCAGTTGCCGTCCGTGGCAATGGTGTCGCGCTGTATGAGGCTGACGAACGATGAAAAGAATACAGATACGGCGGTGAGCATCGCGGCGGAGATTACCACGCCGATGATTGTCACGATGGTTCTTTTCTTGTTGCGCTTGAGGCTTTTGAGCGTAAAACTTCGCATCACGTTCATTTACGCATCACCTCGTCCTTGATAATGCGCCCGTCTTCAATATGGATGATGCGGTCGGCCTGCAGCGCGATGTTCATGTCGTGCGTAATCAGAATCAGCGTTTGCGCAAACTGCCTGTTCGAGAGGCGCAGCAGTGCGATGATTTCCGCGCCGTTTTTGCTGTCTAGATTGCCCGTCGGTTCATCGGCGAGCATCAGTGCCGGGCTGTTGATCAGTGCGCGGCCGATAGAGACGCGCTGCTGCTGGCCGCCGGATAACTGGTTTGGCAGGTGCTTTTTGCGGTCTTCCAGGCCGAGCATATGAAACAGCTCTTCGAGCTGATTTTTGTCCGGCTTGCGTGCGTCAAGCAGCAGGGGAAGCGTCATGTTTTCTTCCACGTCGAGCACGGGAATCAGGTTGTAAAACTGGTAGATGAGGCCCACCTGACGGCGGCGGAATATGGCGAGGTGCGTTTCGTTGAGCGCGTAGATGTCTGTGTTGTCCACATAAACCTTGCCCGAAGTGGGGCGGTCCACACCACCCAGAATATGAAGCAGCGTGCTTTTGCCCGAGCCGGACGAGCCGACAATGGCGACAAATTCCCCTTTTTCCACGCTGAACGAAACGTCGTCAAGCGCGCGGACGGTGGCTTCGCCGCTGCCGTATACCTTGCTTAAATTTTCAACTTTTAAAATTTCCATGGCGTTGACTCCTTACTTGCTTTTCTACACCGCCATGATAAACGCTGAAGGTGACGCGCCGATGACACCTTGTGTGACGGTTTTGTCATTTTGGCAGGCGGATGGTAAACACGCTGCCGCCCTGCGGATGATTGGCCGCGTCAATGCTGCCGCCCTGCTCCGTAATGATCGCGGCGGCCATTGCGAGGCCGATGCCCACGCTGTCGTTTGCGGCGTTGCGGCCGCGGTAAAAACGGCTGAAAATATGCGGCAGGTCTTTGATGCTGATGCCGGGGCCGCTGTCCCTGATCTGTATCTGCGTATAGATCGGGTTTGCGGCGCATGTGACGGAAAGGCTGCCGCCTGCCGGTGTGTGTTCCACGCAATTTTTGAGTGTATTGAGCAGCGCTTCCGCCGTCCAGTTTTCGTCGCAGCGGATCGTCACGCCGTCGTCTTCAATCCGAAGCATCTGATTCTTGATTTCTATGGGAATCAGCAGCGGGGCACAGGCTTTTTCGAGCAGAGCTTTGGCGGATACGGCGGCCGGTTTGAATGTGACGGTTTTGGCATCGAGCTTGCTGAGTTTTAACAGCGACGACACGAGCCACTGGATGCGCTCAAGCTGAGCGCGCAGGCGCGCGGTAAACTCGCGGCGTTTTTCGTCGGGCAGTTCTGCCTCGCAAAGCAGATCGGTCATCATGAACATCGATGTGAGCGGCGTTTTGAGCTGATGTGAGATATCGGAGAGCGCGTTTTGCAGCGCCGCCTTGTCTTTTGCGAGCGTATCGCTCTTCTCGCGCAGCATCACGGTGACCTTATAAAGCTCGCTTTTGAGTATCGACAGCTCGCCCTCCACGTTGTCTCTCACATCGAGCGCGTAATTGCCGCTGTTTATTTTTTTCAAGTAGCTGCTGAGTTTGCTGATTTGGGAATATCGCCGCCACGTGTATATGATAAACATTGCGGAGATAAACAGACTGCCGCAAAGGCCGATGATTCCGGCGGGAACGGAAACGATAAAGCCTGCGGCCGTCGTGATGGCACAGGCCAGCAGCATAAGCAGCAGAAACCGCTTGAATTCGGTGTTTCTGAGCATGCTATTCACCCGCCTTATAGCCGAGGCCGCGCACGGTTTGAACGAGCACCGGGTTTTGGGGGTCGTCCTCAATCTTCTCGCGAAGGCGCTTGATGTATACGGTTAAGGTGTTGTCACTCACAAAATCGCCCGCAATGTCCCATATGCCTTCAAGCAGCTGCGTGCGCGAAAGCACCTGGCCCGGGTGTACGGCGAGTGTGAGGAGAAGACGGTATTCTAGCGCGGTTAAAAGCACTTCGATGTCGTGTTTCCATACGCGCGCCTGCCGCGTGTTGATGGTGATATTCCCGAGCATCAGTTCGTCGGTTGTCTCGGCTTTATCTGTACGGCGCAGCACGTTGCGCAGGCGCGACATCAGCTCGCGTATGCGAAAAGGCTTCGTGATGTAGTCGTCAGCCCCCATATCGAGCCCCATCACCACGTTCACCTCGTCGTCACAGGCCGTAAGAAACACGACGGGCTTGTCTCCGCGCGCCTTGATGCGGCGGCAGATGTCGTAGCCGCTGCCGTCGGGCAGCGAAAGGTCGAGCAGAGCCAAATCAAAGCGCGATTCATCCACGGCCTTTTGCGCCTCCGCGGCATTACAGCAGACAATGACCTCATAGCCTTCCTGTTTGAGCGAGTATTCAAGCCCCATGACAATCGTTTTGTCGTCTTCGACGAGCAGCACCGTTTTCATAAAATCACCCGCTTCATTATAGCCTGAATGGGACTTTTTTGCATGACGATTTTGTCATAATCTATTTCATCATTGCAGGCTTGAGACCGATTGACGAGCGAAACACCGTCGCGGTATAATTGTTATACTTACTAACTATTCTAATCGGCTTATTTATTTACTATTTCGCTGCATGACCGCGGGGGCTTTCGTAATCCTCAGAGCCATTGAAGCTGCCCGCTCAGAAATACTTATTATGAGGATATCAATTATGAAAAAAAGTATCTGGCAGATTCTAGGCATTTGCGGTTTCATCAGCGCGCTTGTTTACACGGCCCACGTGGTGATCGGCGGGTTTTTATGGACAAACTACAGCCACCTGACGCAGACAATCAGCGAGCTCACCGCGGACGGCGCACCCGGTGCATCATTCCTGCGCGTGCTCACCACCACATACGGCATACTCGCGATCGTTTTCTCTCTGAGCCTGCTGTTTTTCTTCCGGGAGAAGGGCTTTGGAAATGCGGCGAAAACCGGGGCGATACTGCTCATCATCATGGAGACCGTTTCATTAATCGGGTATGGCCTGTTCCCCTTGAGCGAAGGCGGCACAGAGATGGACCCACAGAACATGGGGCATTTGATTGTAACGGTCATCGTGGTGCTCTGCACCATCACATGCGGCTTCTTCATCGGCGCGGGGCTGAAGAAAGCGCCGCTGCGCAAAACGGGCTTGTTTGTGTTCATCTGCGCGATCATCATGGTGGTCGCGGGGGGGATGACGCCGGTCTCCATGGCGAACAACCTGCCGATTGCGGGCCTTGTGGAGCGTATCAACATATTCACGCTGCAGATATGGATTGCGGTGCTGTCGCTGCGCGTATTTACGGCGGATATCAAAAAAAAAGAAAAACGTTGCATGGATGGGGGAGCCGTTGGTATAATAATAGTGCTTGATATATGTGCAGAGTAGATTTTGTGCGTTAAGTGCCTTGGGATGGGATGTCGCCCGGGGACGAAAGGCTGAGATGCCTGCGGTACAGGATCGCGTCCGCTGCTTATGAGAAACCTTTTTCTCTTAATGGCGTGTCTTTGCTATATTCAAGGGAAGGAGGTTTTTTTGTATGAAAAATTATAACGTTCGTACAATGATCATTATGGCGCTGCTTGCGGCGCTGGGCGCTGTGTTCAGCGCGTTTCTATCGGTAGAACTCAATTTCACAGGCTTAAAAACGGTGGAACTTTCGCTCACACCGCTGCCCGTCATGCTCGCGGGTATATTCTTCGGGCCTCTCGCCGGAGGTATTGTGGGTTTTGTGGCCGATACGGCGGGCTTTTTTATGGGGGTGCAAATAGGGGCATATAATCCGGTATTCTCATTAACCATGGCGCTTTTCGGCGTGATAGCGGGCGTATTTTATATGCGTAGCAAAAAGAACACCATTTGGAAGGCGACGGGTGCGGCGCTGACCGCGCAGGTGGTGTGCTCGGTGGTGCTCAACAGCTTTTTCGTCTGGGCTTTTTACGGCGTGCCTCTCGCGGCGTTGCTTCCGCCGAGGCTGATCAGCGCGGCGGTGGAGCTGCCTTTGTACGCATGGCTGCTGATGGTGCTGGTAGACAGCCTGTCGCCGATCGTGAACAAACGGCTCAAAATGGCCAGTGCGTAGACAAACCAGAAACAGCGGGGCGGATGGACTGCTCCGCTGTTTTTATTTTTCCGTTTATATGGACAGCGTCTCAAAGAAATCGTCGCTGAGCAGCATGGTGCCCACATAAACTACAGGGCCTGTCATAAAAACGTCGAGGTTTTTTGAAATCTCGATTTCCAATGTGCCGCCCGGCATATGAACGGTCATCGGAGAATCTGCCAAACCCAGCTGATACACCGCACCGGCTGCTGCGCAGCTGCTGCTGCCCGAGGCAAGCGTGTAACCTGCGCCGCGTTCATATATCTCGATTTGAATGTTGTTTCGATTCAGCACCTTCACGATCTGCGTATTGATGTGGTTCGGGAAGTAGTCGGCTGTTTCGGAATACGGCCCGATCTCGCAGACCTTCTCCTTGGAGATTTGGTCCATGGGGATCACGCAGTGCGGGTTGCCGATGGATACACAGGTGCAGCGGTACGTTTTGCCGCCGAATTCGAGCGGTACGTCCACGAGTGTTTGTGGGGTGCACACCGCGCCAACGTCGCCACTGTCGAAAGACAGCCGACCCATTGAAACGCGCATCGCTTTGCCTGTGTCGTCAAGGAATGAAACCTGAACTTTGCCGCCCAGCGTATACAAATCAAAGGAGTCGCTTTTCACATACCCGGCATCCTTGAGGTAGGCGGAAAAGATGCGCACGCCGTTCCCGCTCTTCTCGGCTTCGCTTCCGTCGGGATTGAATATGCGCACACCGGGTATCCCGTTTTCGCTGACCGGACCTATCAGCATACCGTCGGAACCGAGACCGAAATTCCGGTCGCAGACGGTCTTGATCATGGGGGCGGTCAGCTGCGCTTTGTTTATGACGCTATCATAAACGAGATAATCGTTGCCGAGCCCGTGGTATTTTTTAAAAATCAGTTCGCTCATGGTTTACCCCTTTTGGTTCAATCGATTCGGGATGATTTCATTCCATTATATCACAATTCTTTTGCGGGTCGCCGCCTGAAATCTGCGCTTTTGATTTGGACATGCCCAAATGCGAAAAAGTTAATAAAAAAGGTATTTTGTCTTGTTACTTTTTTATCAATTGTGTTATAAATACTTTAATAACAGCTATTTTTAAAAATGGAGAAACATAGAGGTCACTTGAGTATAAAGCAATGACGCTTTTGATCATACCTGATTCATGGGTTTGTTCAAGGGTTTCTTTTTTGAAAGGCGGATACAACGCGATGATATTTGCAGCATCGGGACAGACAAGAAAAGAGCCGGACATCAAAAGAATATTAAAGAATGAAGATTTAATCGTGCATTTTCAGCAGGTGGTGTACATGACGAGAAAGGTCGTCTGCGGTATGGAAGGGCTGATTCGCGGCTTTGAGGGAGGGACGGTTGTTTCTCCCAAGGCGCTTTTTGACGCCGCGATAAAAAAGGGGCTCACACTGCAGCTCGACAGGCTGTGCCGCGAGAAGGTGCTGGAGGCGTTCGGGCAAATATATCCGAAGAATAAAGACAAGCTGCTGTTTATTAACCTTGACCCATCCGTTCTTGATCAGGCAAAGGGAAACGATTATCTGATTAAACAGACGCAAAAGTACGGTATTCATCCGAGCAACATCGTTGTGGAGATCAATGAAACGAAAGTGCTCAACAGCAACGCGCTCAAAGAATTTATAGACCGATACCGCGGCGCCGGCTTTTTGCTTGCGCTTGACGATGTGGGGGCCGGCTTCTCCAATCTTGATCGCATTCCCATCGTAAAGCCCGATATCATTAAGGTGGATATCGCTTTAATTCGCGGTATTGAAGCCGACTATCATAAGCAGGAGGTCGTCAAGTCGCTGATCCGTCTGGCCACACAGATCGGCGCGATGGTGGTGGCCGAGGGCGTGGAAACGGAGCAGGAAGCGATAGAGACGCTGCGCCTCGGGGTTAACATGATACAGGGCTTTTACTTCTCAAAGCCCGCGGCATTGTCCGCCGAACCGTTCGCGAATAGCCGCATCAATATGCTGGCTGATAAATATAAGCAGTATGTTACCGAGGCGCTCCGCTTTGAACAGCGCGCTTACGATAAGATTGCGCTGATTGCCAAAAAGGCGCTGGCCGAGCTGAGCGGCGCGGAGAATTTTGACGAGCAGCTGCGCAGCGTTGTCGGAAATCACAGCGCCATGGAATGCGCTTATGTGCTGAACGAAAACGGCCTGCAGTGCAGCGACACCGTGTTTGGCAGCGGCAAATGCGGTGCCCGCGACAACCTCATTTTTTACTCGGCCCGTCCGGGCGCGGACCATTCGATGAAACGGTATTATTTTCACGTGAGGAACGGCAAGCGCGACAAATACGTGACGGAGCCGTATGTGTCGCTTGCGACGGGCAATCTTTGTGTGACATTCGCGGAGGTATTCAAAAACGCGGAGAATAAGAAGTTTATACTGTGCATGGATTTTTGCACGGCGGAGTGGTAGAAATTAGCCTGAAACCTGTCTCGGCATGCGAATAAAATTCACCCGGTCTTCACACGCGGCGGCGATGGCCGCAGGTTTGGCAGACTGCGTACGTCACGGTGCGCGAGCGCCTTCCGCGTATCAGCATAAAAAGCGCAATCCAGCCGATGACCGGGATGAGGAGCAAAAAGATATAAAAAAGCGTGAGCAGGCAGCCGCGCGGGCGCTGCTCGGCAACCGCGGTCACAATCACATTCTGGCTGCTGCATCGACTGCAAATCATATTAATCCCTCAAACATCAAAATCTGACACGTATATTATAACAAAAATAAAGCCGGGTCAATGCCCGGGCGAGTGATAATAACCCAAAGATCAATACATTATTGACCGACTGTAATGAAAGGCGCTGAAAAGTTCAAAAACAACAATGCAGTCGTTGGGCTTTGTCAGCGGGCTGACGGTCAATGCCCGGCTTTGCACTTTATCTGCTGAATTTGCGATGAAGCTTTTCCATCACGGCAACATACTCGCGGCTGAATTTATCGCCTTCCTGCTTAATGAGCGAAATGGCTTCGCCAATGCTGCGCGCGGGGCGGTATGGCCGGTAAGAGGTGATGGCGTCCAGCACATCGGCAATCATCGTGATTTTGGCCAGCGGATGTATCTCATCGGACTTGAGTCCATATGGGTAGCCGCTGCCATCCAATCGTTCGTGATGCTGCATGATCACCGCCATGCTGTCACTGTTGAGGCCGCAGCCCGCCACAAGGCTCATTCCAAGCTCGCTGTGTTTTTTTATGAGGTTCATTTCCGCTTCGCTTAATGACGTGTTTTTTTGTATAATCGTCATGGGAATCAGCAGTTTGCCAACATCATGAAGCAGACCGCCAAGCGTTAAGCTGTACAGAGAATTTCTGTCCATATTCAATTCAACAGCAATCATGACCGAAATAAGCGCCACATTGACCGAATGCTCGTAAACCCATCCGTATCGGGTATAAAGAGAATCAAGTATCTGCCGCCACGATTTCCCGTTCGAATCAGCGAATATCTGCCAAAGAACCTCGGTTGGATAGCTGAATATATCCGGGCCGGCAGGATAAAGGTCGGAAAATGGCTGGCTTTCAACGATATCGTGGGGAGGCAGTTTGGCAATGTTATTGCCGATCAGTTGTATTTGCTCCAATGGCCATACCCCTTTTTGTTCCCCGTTTTTTTTGCTCTGATTCTGGCCGCTTTTTTTCGTGCGCACTATAAAAGTCTCACTTTTGCGTATTAGTATGATCAACAGGTAAACATTATATTAAAAATTATATAGTAAAATTCATAACCATACAAGCAA
Source organism: Bacillota bacterium (assembly GCA_023441905.1). Classification (GTDB taxonomy): domain Bacteria; phylum Bacillota; class Clostridia; order Christensenellales; family SZUA-584; genus SZUA-584. Next base: position 11,723 of record JAEZNC010000276.1, read on the forward strand.
AAAAGCACCGTTTGATGGTGATATGTCATGAAATCAGCTTTTCTTGTCATCATTAATGGCGCGGTGCTGACGGGAGATATCAAAACGTGTAAAATTTGGGTATAAAACAGAATAAAAAAGCAGAGACGGTGCGTCTCTGCTAACGTGCCTACAGGGCTTCTTTATGCATCTCTCTTGCTTTTTTAAGCATGTATACGTATCTTTTTTTGGCCGCTTCCATGTCGTATATCGCAAAATCGACAAGGTCGGGGTCTGCCACATTATCAAAGTAGTTCTGGGCTGCGAGCCAGATGGCATAGGCCCGCTTCACATCATTTGAATACTCGTTTAATTCCATACCGCATCCTCCCAAATTCAGGTTGATGCTGTGTATTATCGCCAATTGTCACCGTTTGTATACCTAGTACAGTGTGCGTCCCTCAATCGCGCGCGAAAGCGTGACTTCATCTGTATACTCAAGATCCGCGCCCACGGGTACGCCATGGGCGATGCGCGTGATTTTGGATACGATCGGGCGGATGGTCTTTGCGATGTAGGCGGCTGTGGCCGTGCCCTGAACATCCGGATTGGTTGCGAGGATCACTTCGGCAACGGTGCCGCCCGCAAGCCGGTCAATAAGCCCCGCGATATTGATATCGTCCGGGCCGATGCCGTCCATTGGGGAAATCACGCCGTGCAGCACATGGTAAACGCCCTTGAATTCACGCGTTTTTTCGATCGCGAGCACGTCCTTGATATCCGAGACCACGCAAATCAGCGAGCCGTCGCGCCCGGGGTCCGCACACACGCCGCAGAGCGGCTCGCCCTGCTGCATGAGGTTGCCGCAGCTTGGGCAGTAAACCGCCGCTTTTTTTGCGTAAAACAAATCCTTCGCGAACTCCTCAACGTCGTTGTCGCTCATATGAATTACGTGAAACGCGAGACGCTGGGCGGTTTTCTGGCCGATGCCGGGCAGCTTCGCAAACTGGTTGATCAGTCTCGCCACAGGTTCGATGATACCGCTCAAGCTAGAACATGCCTCCAAGATCAATGCCGCCGGTGACCGCATTGATTTTGTGCTGCATCACGCTTTCTGCTTTGGCAATCGCTTCGTTGACTGCTGCCATAATCAGATCTTCGAGCATCTCGATATCATCGGGATCGGCCGCCTCGGGAGAGATTTTGATGCTGATAATTTTTTTGGCACCGTTCGCTTTGACGGTGACCGCGCCGCCGCCCGCGGTGGCTTCCACCTCAGCCTGCTCGGCTTCGGCCTGCGCCGCCGCCATATCCGCCTGCATTTTCTGCGCTTTGGCGAGCATCGAACCCATGTTCATGGCACCGCCGCCGCCGAAAGATTTTCTCTTTGACATGAGAAACCTCCTTATATTTCTTCGATTTTATCTCCAAACATCGCAAGTATGTCCGTATTGGTTGCTTTTGAACCGTGTTCTTTTTCCACGATGACGCTGACGTTCATGGGCATACCGACCGTTTTTTGTATCGCTTCACCAAGCGCCTTCATGGCGGCGGGCTGCTTTAGAAAATCGGCTGCCACTTCCGATTTTGAGCCGAATGTGATGTCGAGCGTATCGGCACCGCGGCGCGACGCCGTCACAGCCTTGGCCGCATGCGGATAGGCAAAGTAAGCATCCGTTTTCAATGTATCGAGCACCTTATACCAGAGATCCTGCGCGTCGCTGCTGTTCGGCTGAGCGGATGCGGGCGGAACGGCTTTGGGCGCTTTAGCCGAGGCTTTGGCGGGCTTTTCAGCCGGGGGGACCGCTTGCTTCACAGTCTGCTCGAGCGCTGCAGTGAACGGGCGCTGCTCGAGCGCCGCCAGCCGCGCTTCGAGTTTTTCGATGCGCGCTTTATCGGGCGACGACGGGTCGTCCTCAGGAGCCATGAGTGCCATCACCGCCGTTTCGAGCACGATGTCGGCGCGCAGGTTCTGCCGCATCTCGTATTCTTTTTGTATCAGTATATTGAGCGCGCGGACGCACGCGTTCTTACCAAAGCGTTTGGCCATTTCCTCAAGGCCGGTGTCATCCGTATCTCCCGCGCCCAAGGCGAGCCACATCATTTTTCGGAACGCTTCCGAAAGGTCTTTAATGAGCGCGCGCGTGTCTGCGCCCGCGCTCAGCAGCGCCGAAAGCTGTTCAAGAGCGTTTTTCTCGTCGTAAGCCGTGATGCTGCCGATCAGCGCCATCAACTGCTGCGTGCCGCCGCTGCCGAGCGCCGCTGTGACGCTTTGCCGCGTGACCTCGCCCGATGAGGCGCACTGGTCGAGTATCGAGAGCGCGTCGCGAAGGCCGCCCTCCGCCGCCTGTGCAATCATCTGCAGGGCCTCGCGCTCAAATTCGTATCCTTCGCCTTGGGCAACTTCGGCCAG
>JAEZNC010000285.1 GCA_023441905.1 Bacillota bacterium
TCATCCCCGTTCAGGTGTATATCCGAGAGACGGCTTTCAAAAGACACTTCGCCGCCGAGGCTCAGTATTTTCTCAATGATGCCCGATACCGCCGTGCGGATGTGCTCGGTGCCCGTATGCGGCTTGGCGTCGGTGAGTATGCTGGCCGGCGCGCCGCAGTCCGCGAGCGTTTGCAGCACGTATTCGCTGCGCGGGTCCTTGATGCGCGTGGTGAGCTTTCCGTCGGAAAACGCGCCCGCACCGCCCGCACCGAAGCAGACATTGCTCTCGGGGTTTAGTATGCCTTTTTCGCGAAGACGCTGCACATCGGCGCTTCGCGAAGCGATATCGCGGCCGCGTTCAATCAGCAGCGGATTATAGCCGTGTTTGGCGAGCGTCAGCGCCGCGAAAAGGCCGCACGGCCCCGCGCCCACCACGACAACACGCCCGGCCGGTCTGGCCCCGTAGGCGATGTCCGGCTCTTGGTAGCATTGTGCGCAGCCATGAATGCCTTCCAACGCTTTTTGGCGCTCGCCGTCGTGCAGCTCAACAAGCACGGTGAGCACAAGGCGCAGCGTCACGCGCCGCGCATCGACGGACTGCCGTTTGACGCGCAGACTCGCGATTTCGGCTGCCGGTACGCCAAGCATCTCGGCGGCGGCTTGCCCTATATCCTCCTCACCGCTTTGTAGCGGTACGCTGATACCGGACAGTATAATGGCCATGAGATTGTCCTTTCCAAAACTTTAAAAAGGGGACGGTATCCCGCCCCCTCGTAGTATACGCCAAACGGTTTAATATATCGTGACGGTCACGGTGCCGGCGCTCGCGGTGAAGTTCTGCTCCGAGAACCCTTTGGGGATTTCAAATAGCACTTTGAGGCTGTATGTGCCCGGTTTCAGGCCGTCCAAATCCACATAGGGCACTACTTGGCTGCGGCTCAGCTTCGACATCGCTGAGACGCCCGCCATCGCGGTGACATCCACCTTCGGCGTGCTGACGATCGCATGCAGTCCGCTGCCGAGATCTCGCGTTTTTATCGCCACATCCTTAAATGTTTTCGTATTTGTCACTTCACGGATCGCGATGTTCACCTGCGCCTTTTGCTGTGTCAGCACGGTAACGCCTTCGGGCGGCTGGTAATCGAGCGCGACGGACTCGCTCGCGCTTTTGCCGCTGATGCTGTACGGCACGAGGCTGATACTGTTGATGCCTGCCAGCGTCTGTGCGTCTCCCGCGATGGACACGCGCTGCGGCTCGCATGAAATCTCCGACACCTCGTAGCCGGTGGCCATCTCGTCCTGACCCGTGATCGAGCCTTGAACGTCAATCGGCACCGTTTTCATCGACTGGACATTGAGCGTGACGATCACGGACGGCAGCTTGCTCTGGAACAGGGCCTTGTCGATGATATTGCCTTCGTTATCGAGCAGATCAATCTCCATGTTTTTGCTGAAGCCTTTGGTAAGGCCGGTTAAATCCACATTGCAGACGGCACTGGCCACCTTTTGCACATCGGTGCGCGCGCCTTCCACCTCCACTGTGGTGGGGGTGATTTCGGGCATGCTTGCGTAGTAACCGGTTGGGACGCTGCCGATGACGTTCACCGTTACAGGGACGGGTTTTACGTCATGCCAGTCCACATGCAGCGTGACTTGTGACGGGCTGATTTCAGTGATCTGGCCGCTGATACCGGTGGGTTTTGCCTCAACTGGCAGCGGATGATCTCCCGGGCCGTTGATGGTGGACAAATCGACATACGCATCGATATTTTCTTTGCTCAATAGCTTGATATCGCTCTGATTGACGAGGATTTTGACACTGACCTCGTTGAGCGCATCAGACAGGCTTCCGGTAATCCAAAGATTTTTATCGTGAAGCTGATCGGCATTCGCAAAACGCACAGGGACATGCTCAACCGTACGCGTTCTGACCGGATTGATAATAGAGAGCACGTAGCTCCAGAGAATCACGGCGAAAAGCAAAGCCATGATCTTCAGGATAAGATTGCTTTTGATCACATTCCATATGACGTTAAGCACGGTCTTCATCTTTATCACGTCCTTTTCGTATGATACGAAGACCTCTGAATTTCTGCGGCTGTTTGTTGATCATATACATATCTTCGAGTAAATCACGTATGGCTTTGGAATCGAGATAGCGAATCAGCGTGCCGTCCTGCGCAACCGATATCACGCCTGTTTCCTCCGAAACAACCAGCGTGACGCAGTCGGACACCTCCGAAACGCCGAGCGCCGCACGGTGCCGGGTTCCAAGCTCCTGGCCAATCTGTTTGTTATCGCTGAGCGGCAAGAAACAGCCGGCTGCCTCAATCACATCCTCGCGGATAATCACGGCGCCGTCGTGCAGCGGCGAATTTGTGAAAAACAAGTTTTCGAGCAGCTCCGGCGAAATCACAGCGCCGATGCGCGTGCCGCTTTCGATCACGTCTTTTAAGCCGGTTTTGCGCTCGAATACGATCAGCGCGCCCACGCGTTTTTTCGAAAGGTTCAGCACGGCCTTAAGAATGCTTTCCACATTTTCTTGCGCGTTGGTGGACTGCGACGTTGACAAATCGATATGACCCCGGCCGATGCGTGCAAGCGCCCGCCGGATCTCAGGATGGAATATGATCACGATGACGATTGCGCCCGAGTTTAATACATAGTTCAGCAGCCATGTGGTGCCCACGAAACCCAGAAAGTCCGTGACCCAGGTGGCAAGCAAAATAATGCCGAGGCCTTTTAGCACCTGCATGGCACGCGTTTTGGATGTCAGCTTTAAGAGCCAATAAATGATGACAGCCAAAAGAATAATATCAATGAGATCAACGATTTCGAAATCGGATAGGCTGTTGATAATGCCATTGATAATACTTTCCAATACGAAGTCACCTTTCGAAAATCATTCCACCACGAATAACAGCCAAAGGATGTAAAAATGTTTATGTCATTTTATATATTATAAACGATTATCAATAAAAAGCATACCCATATCTAATAAATCCCAAAAAAATTACGTTTTTTGGATAGATTTAATTTCGAAACCACATGATGACAATTGCGTCTGGCCATCCCTTGTCTTGAGAAAGACGGGCTGCTTTGATATAATCATACCATGTATACAAGCCTCAAACAAATGATGAATGAAGTGGCGACGTGCGAAAAATGCGGGCTATGCAAAACCCGAACAAACACGGTGTTCGGCGAGGGCAATTGTCACGCGCGCATCATGTTTATCGGCGAAGGACCGGGGCGTGATGAGGATGAGCTCGGTCGCCCGTTTGTGGGGCGGGCAGGGCAGCTGCTCGACAAAATGCTCGGCAGTATTTCGCTCACGCGCAACGACGTGTACATTGCGAATGTGTTAAAGTGCCGCCCGCCGGGCAACCGGGACCCCGAGCCGGATGAAGCGGCAGCGTGCATCGGGTATCTGCGCGGGCAGGTGGCGCTGATCAGGCCCAAGATCATCGTGTGCCTCGGGCGCATTTCGGCAAAATATATACTCAATCAGGATGTGCGCATCATGAGAGACCGCGGGGTGTGGCACGAGGTGAAGGGGTTTTCGATCATGGCCACGTACCATCCGGCCGCGCTGCTTCGAAACGAACTGCTGAAAAAGGACGCGTACAAAG
>JAEZNC010000287.1 GCA_023441905.1 Bacillota bacterium
TCATTATATTCCGGTGTGGCTTTCAGCGCATTGGCCAGTGCCATTAACTCCGTTTTGGGCAGCATATTATACCCCCCTTTGCATTTTTTATGATTTATTTTATTGACAGCTCTTTCAATATGTGCGCACTTCTCTTTCTTTGCCGAAAAACGTCTATGCGGTTCCTTCTTTTCATATTTATATTTGAGAACAAAAAGGAGACGCCGTATGCGCCATATTAAACTTAATGCGACCGTGCTGATCTTATCACTGGCCTTTTTTATCATCGCCGGTTTTGTTTTCATCATACCGCTTCAAAACAACATCAAACCGATAATAAGTGTCGGCGATACAGATTGGGACGGTATCATCGGCAAAATTTTCCGGCTCCGCAATCAATGCATTTTAAATAAAGATTTCGATAAACTCAAAACGCTATTTTTCACCGAAGAAAAGAACGGCAGATGGGCATACGAATTCGAGGTGCAGCGGTCGGAATATTTAAGTAATTGGGCAATCAAACAAGGCGCTTTGTTTACGGATATCTCCAGTGATATCATTATAAAAAGTGTTAAGCAGGTTGGCAGAGGTTATTCTTTTTATATTTTGACGTCAAGTGAATATACATATGTCTATCAGGACAGCCCCGAAACCCATAACAATTTCCGTTTGGGGGCACACCATTCCATTGATCTGATTCCTTCCGAAGATGAGAACGAATGGGTCATCAGCCGCGAATGGTACGATGATCCGCTGCTCGATTTAATCGACATGAATGGTGTTACGGATGAGCTTACGGCATACATAACCGGGCATGCCCCCATCGACACCTCGGGCATCAGCGAACAGCGTATGGCCGCTGTTCAATATGCCGACACGTATAGCGGATCGGCTTCGGACGGAAGCAACAACTACGCGTACAACAGCGAGTACTCCAATTACAACGCGCTTGGTGGAGACTGTGCGAACTTTGCGTCGCAGGTGCTGCTTGCGGGCGGATTTAAAAAAAACGTGACATGGAACTATGCAGGCGGCAAAGGAAGCCGCGCGTGGGTCAACGCGCAGGCTCTGAAAAACTTTCTTGTTTACAGCGGCCGCGCATCGGTGCTTGCGAAAGGCAGCTACAAAGAAATATACCAATATGCTTACAGCCTTCAGCCCGGCGACATTGTGGCATATGTCAAGAAAGGAAAAGTGACGCATGTTTCTGTGGTCACCGGGGCTGACACCAAGGGCTATCCGCTTGTCAGCTGTCATAACCTTGACCGAAACCGTGCGCCTTGGGATATGGGATGGAGCGGCGACAACATCACTTTCATTCTTCTCAATCTCAATTACTGATAAGTTAAACAAAAAGAAACGCTCTATTAAGCAATTCCGGGCTGTCGATTAAACCAAAATCGCCTCTCTTTCACCCCTCTTGAAATCTGCCAGATGGCTACCCTTAAAGCAATGGATTGCGTGGCGGCACAATGCGCCGATAGCGCTGCCCGATTTAGCCAAATTATCTTTCCCAGTTACCTAACAGTGACAGCCCTCTATCCACTCAACCAGGGTAGTCGTCAGAAGATGCCCGGTATGAGTATTTTGAGACTCTTGAGTATTGCTATATGATGCGATTTAATATTACACAGCAAAAATTGCTTGATACTCATATGATACTGATTCGATTCTGAACACAGGTGCCACACAGCTTCTTGAAAACCCCGCCATTTCTTTTGCTGCTTTTCTATGCGACAGCGGTCATTGTGACGCACCCGTCCGGTATTACCCTTGGATATCGCTGTCGCCATGGCTGGATCAATCTTTTTTTGTATTTATAGTGTTTTCATGAGCTTTTTGGCTTCTTCGAGTGTACCGGCAACATGGAAATCGCGCTTCGTTAATGCCTTTATTGCCGAAAACACCACGGTCTGCAATCCGCCGAGACCCACCAAAACGCTTTCTTTCACATATTTCGTATTGGCTGACGCATATTGCTTAAAGGCACTCGACATGTCGTTATTGAATTTGACGTTTGTGACAATGGTGATAATATAAACCGATTTATCCGGTTGCTTAGCAACCAGCGCACTCGCTTCCTGAAGAGTCTGCACAATTTCCTGCGTTTGTTCGCTATTCATGTTCTCAACATCAACGACGATGACAGATTTTGTGCCTATCTTTTTCTGTTCTTACCATATGGTCTTTCCTCCGGGATGATTATCTTATCGAATATATCAAACAGCGTGACCGTTTTTGAACATTACGTTTTAAATATATAGCCGACACCCCAAACAGTCTCGACGTAACGTTGATATGGCTTTATATTTTCTCTAAGCGTTTTGATATGGGTATCCACAGTTCTGTCCGTACCGAAGAAGTCCTCCCCCCACACTTCTTTCAATATCATTTCACGCGAAAAGGCACGATTGGGATTCTTCGCGAGAAATACAAGGAGTTTGTATTCCTTGGGAGTCAGTTCAATTTCTTCTCCGTCTACAAACACCATATGTGAAATAATGTCAATGCAGAGCCCGTCATAGATGAGTCGTCTTGGCGTATAGTCTGATTGATTCGCGCTGTGGCGCAGCAGCACATGGATTCGGGCCATCAAAACCTTGAAAGAAAACGGGCTGCTTAAAAAATCATCCACACCCAGATCAAAGAAAAAGAGCTTTTGATCGTCACTGCCGTCTCGGGACAAAATAATAATTGGTGTCTGTGAGCTTTTCCGAATCTGCCTGCAAACATGCCATGAATCGAGTTCCGGAAGGTTTGCATTTAAAATAATCGCATGATACTCATGACGCCTGAACATTTTTATGGCATCGATACCATCGGCGGCTTCGTCAACGAAAAAGCTTTCCATTGCTGCGTGGGTTTTTACCGTTGCTCTTAAATCGGCTGCCGGATCGACGATCAATAAGCGGATTTCACTCATTTCTCATCCCTCAAACCGTTCAGTGATTCACGTAGCGCATGAAATGTGTTTTGTATTGGTAATAAATATATTCTATAACAATACAATTTTAGAAGCAAGCGAAATGTAACTTCTGGTAATTGTGATGATTCTGTGATGGGATTCTAATATATACCTTATTAAACTGATAAAATTTACGGTTTTATATGGATAAATTGTGAAATCACATCATAATTTTATCACATCACTTTGATATGATGTTTTTGTAATGAGAACATCTATCGACGAAAGATCCGACTCTACATACTTGGAGGTGTTAAATGAGCAAAACATCAATTCAAGCCAAGTTTGGCTGCTGCAAAGAATCCGATGAAGACAAATACGCAGCGATTGCAAATGTGATTGATATGTATCGTGACAAAGAAGGCAGCCTGATACAGATTCTTCACCTTGCTCAGCAGATATATGGCTATCTGCCTATCGACTTGCAGGTTTTTATCGCGGATTCTCTTGGCATACCGCATTCCGAGGTATCCGGCGTCATCACATTCTATTCGTTTTTCTCAACCCAGCCAAGAGGGCTACACACCATTCGTGTCTGTCTTGGTACGGCCTGCTATGTGCGCGGCGGAAAGAAAATCGTTGAAAGTCTCAAAGAAAAGCTGGCCGTTGAAATTGGCGAAACCACAAAGGACGGCAAGTTTACATTCGAAGTGGCGCGATGCATCGGGGCTTGCGGGCTTGCTCCGGCTATGATGATTGACGATGTCGTCTATAAACAGGTCAATGTCAACAAATTAAACGCCATACTCGCCAAATACGAAAACGAATAGGAGGTGAACGGGATGGAATCAAGCAAGATCAGCACAGCCGAACAGTTGAATGATATCAAAAGCCGTTATAGCGATGAACTTGAACAGTACAAATACATAATTTATGTGTGCAGCGGGGCGGGCTGCGTGTCATCCGGCTGTACGCTCGTCCGCGATGCCGTGATCAATGAAGTTCAAAATATGGGCATGAAAAGCGAAGTCAAGGTGCTGGAAACCGGCTGTATGGGCACATGTGCGGTTGGCCCCGTAATGCTGGTGATGCCGGACAAAATATTCTATACAGATCTGAACGAAGAAAAGGCCCGACAGATTGTGCGCAAACACATTAAGAACGGAAAAGTGATCGTCCCGTACACATTCTACGATCATTCGCTCAGCCAGTATGTGCCGAATATCGATGACATCGGTTTCTTTAAAAAACAAGTAAAAATCGCTCTTCGCAATTGCGGCTCTATCGAATATGCCGATATTGAAGCGTATATTGCCCGGGACGGATACGCGGCAGCCTGCAAAGCGATAACGAACATGACGCCAGAAACGGTTGTTCAGGAGGTTAAAACATCGGGTATCAAAGGCCGTGGCGGCGCGGGATTCCCTACCGGCGTTAAATGGGAAGCCGCACAAAAGCAGGTGTGTGATAAAAAATTCATCCTCTGCAACGCGGATGAAGGCGACCCGGGCGCATTTATGGACAGGAGCATCATAGAAGGCGATCCGCATACGGTGATTGAAGGGATGATGATCGGCGGTTATGCGATCGGCGCTTCCATGGGCTATATCTATGTGCGTGCGGAATACCCCATCGCGGTCGATCGTATGACGGCAGCGCTTGAGGAAGCGAGAAAAAAAGGTCTGCTTGGCGCAAATATCTTCGGGAGCGGTTTCTCTTTTGACATTGAACTGCGGATCGGTGCGGGCGCGTTTGTCTGCGGTGAGGAAACATCGTTGATGGCATCGATTGAAGGACATCGCGGAGAACCAAAGCAAAAACCGCCGTTTCCGTTCCAGCGCGGCCTTTTCGGAAAGCCGACCATCATCAACAACGTTGAAACCTTTGCGGGTATTCCGATGATCATATTGAACGGCGGCGAATGGTATACCCAATTCGGCACCGAAAAAAGCCGGGGCACCAAGGTGTTTGCCCTCGCAGGCGATGTGATGAACACGGGCATCGTGGAGGTGCCCATCGGTATACCGCTCGGCGACATCATATTTGAAATCGGCGGCGGCACCGTCAACAACAAAAAGTTCAAATCCGCACAGATCGGCGGCCCGTCGGGCGGCTGCATCACCACGGATAACCTCAATGTGCCCACCGACTATGAGCCGCTCAAGGAACTCGGCGCCATCATGGGTTCGGGCGGCCTCATCGTGATGAACGAGGATACCTGTATGGTGGACACGGCGCGCTTCTTTATGGATTTTATCAAAGACGAATCCTGCGGCAAATGCACAGCCTGCCGTATCGGTACCAAACGGATGCTCGAGATTCTCGAACGCATCACGCGCGGTGAAGGCGAAGAAGGCGATGTGGAGCTGCTGATTGAGCTCGGCGAAACAATACAGGAAACGGCAATGTGCGGCCTCGGGCAGACAGCGCCCAACCCGGTGCTGTCCACAATCAAATATTTTCGCGAGGAATATGACGAACATATCAAAAACAAATACTGCCGCGCGGGCGTGTGCAGCGAGCTGTTTATATCGCCGTGCGAAAACACGTGTCCTGCTAATGTGAACGTGCCGGGCTATATGTCTTTGATAGCGTCAGGACGTTTTGTCGATGCGTACAAGCTGATTCGTCAGGAGAACCCCTTCCCCGCCGTTTGCGGGCGCATCTGCACACGCCCCTGCGAAAACAAATGCCGCAGACGCACAGTTGATGAGGCCCTCGCAATCTGCGACTTAAAGCGATTTGTGGCCGACTACGCGATGAGCAGTGAAAAGGGTTATTGTCACACCGATATCGTGTTTCCCAAGAACGGCAAGAGCGTGGCCGTGATCGGCGCGGGCGCTTCAGGCCTTACGTGCGCCTATTATCTTGCGCGCATCGGCTATGATGTGGATGTTTTCGAATCGCATGACACGGCGGGCGGTGTGCTGGCTTACGGCATACCCGAATACCGTCTGCCTAAGGATGTGCTCGCTTATGAAGTGGGGCTCATTGAGAAGACCGGGGTGAAAATCCATCTCAATACCGAGGTGGGCCGTGATATCTCATTTAAAGAGCTCAAAGCGACCTACGACGCGATTTACATCGCCACCGGCACACAATTGCCGCAAAAAATAAATGTGCCCGGAGAAAGCCTGCCCGGCGTTATCCACGGCATCAAATTTCTCAAAAAAGCCAATACGCATCAGCCGATTGAAATGGGAACAAACGTGGTG
>JAEZNC010000044.1 GCA_023441905.1 Bacillota bacterium
GTCAGCATCCGCATGAAAAAAGCCATGCGCGCCTCAGTTCTCGCTTATGTGTTCCCGCTGATTATGCTCGTTCTGGGCGTGCTTTTCGGATGGCTTCTTTCGGCCCGGTGGCACGTGTTCCAAAACACCGATACCACGATGGCGGTTTGCGCCATCATTTTCGCGGTACTGTCGTTTTTTCTGTTAAAATTAGCCGCGCCGTTGTATAATAAGTCGGTGGGCAATGTCTACCGCATGGTGGGCAAAAAGTAAAGCGAACAAAAGAAAAGAGGATAACAAATGTCTGACAAAGCAATCACAATCACACATTCGGAATTTGAGCAGCAGGTGACAGCGGCGTCACGTCCGGTGCTCGTTGACTTTTGGGCGGAGTGGTGCAACCCGTGCCGTATGCTGAGCCCAACGGTTGACCAGATCGCCGAGGATTATAAAGACCGCGCCATCGTTGGCAAGGTTAATATTGATGAAGAGCCGGGGCTTGCGCACCGTTTCGGCGTGATGAGCATACCGACACTGATCGTATTTAAGGACGGCAGCGTTGCGGCCAAATCTGTCGGCGTTGTGACAAAAGAGAAGATTGCGGCGATGCTGGACGAAGCGCTGGGCGAATAACAATTCGCTGATACAGTTTTCATAGTGTCTGCAACTGAGCGTCTGTTATTGTTTAAAAAAGATAGCCAATCCACACGTGTTTTGATATAATGAATTGTTAAATAATTGGGGGAAAGTATGGAACCTTTAAGAGTTTCCACGAAGTCTCAGCCCAAGTCTGTTGCGGGCGCCGTGGCGGCGATGATCAACGAGCATCAGCGTGCGGAAATACTGGCGGTCGGTGCCGGAGCTGTCAATCAGGCCATTAAGGCCATTGCCATCACACGCGGTTTTTTAGCGCCGCGCGGCATCGATATTGTTGTGATCCCCGCATTTGCCAACATCGAGATTGACGGCATAATGAGGACATCCATCAAGCTGAACGTCGAGGTTCGCCAGGCGGGGAGCGGGATCGGCTGATATGCCGATTTTTTTTTGCAGGACACGAAATCGTCAATGCGTTTCGAGCTGCTGTTATGCGAAAGCTTTCTCATTGAAGAGAAGGTGACGTGATAGAGCCGGATGAGGTGTTGAGTCAGCAATGGCAGAAATGACACCTCCTCAGTCACCTTCGGTGACAGCGCCCCATCAAGGGGATACCTAATAACATTATATTTATGCGAGGTTACTTTATTTGTTTTTAAAGTGCATTGAAATGACGGGATTCAAGTCGTTCCCGGAAAAAACACAAATGCATATGAGCGGATCAATCATCGGCGTGGTGGGGCCGAACGGCAGCGGGAAAAGCAACATTTCCGACGCGGTGCGATGGGTGCTCGGCGAGCAAAGCCCGCGCATGCTGCGCGGCGGCATGATGCAGGATGTTATTTTTGCGGGCACACAAACACGAAAACAGCGCTCTTTTTGCGAGGTTACGCTCATCTTTGATAACACGGATGGGCGTATGGGCAGCGAATATTCGGAGATTGAGGTCACTCGTAAGCTTTACCGCAGCGGTGAGAGCGAATTTTCGATCAACAACACAAAATGCCGCCTTAAGGACATTTTGGAGCTGTTTCGCGACACGGGCATTGGCAAGGAAGGCTACTCGATCATCGGGCAGGGACGCATCGACGAAATCTTGAGTGAAAAGTCCACCGACCGCCGCCGCGTATTCGAGGAAGCCGCAGGCATCATGAAATACCGTGTGCGCAAGGAAGAGGCCGAGCGCAAGCTCGAAAGAACGCGCGCCAACCTGATACGCGTGGAAGATATTTTGCGCGAGCAGGCGTTTATGATCGAGCCGCTCAAAAAGCAGGCGGACGATGCGACGGTTTACCTCGCGCTCGGCAAGCGTCTGCGTACACTTGACATCAATCTGTTTTTAAAGAACTATGACAGGCATATTGAAAAAATAGCCAAGCTTGAGGATTCGAAGAAGGAGCTCGAGGAGGAGCGCGTCGAGAAGGAAAAGCTGCTTAACGAGCTCAATCAAAAACTTGCAAGAAAGCAGGAACAGGCGCGGGAATCCGAACTGCAGGGCGGTGAGCTTTCGCAGCAGATCAGCATCAGCATGGCCGAGCTCGAACGTGTTGAGGGTGAAATCAGGTTGTGCGATGAGCGCATCGCGAACATCGGCAAGGACAGAGAACGTGTCCAAGAAGAAATTGAGCTGCTGGAAAAACGCATTGCCGACTTCGGGCTTAATGAACAGACAAACTTAAGCCGGTTAAAGCAAATTGAATCGGAACTGGAAAGACATAAGCAGATCGCGTCTGAGACATCAAAAGAACTTGAAAAGCTGAGCAGCGCGGTGGAAGATCGCGTTCGCGTGATTGAAACGGTGCAAAGCGAAAAGGTGCAGAACATCGAAAAAATGGCTGATGTGCGCACCGCAGTTTCTGCGCTGGAAGAGAAGGACAGCCATTTTGCTCAGCGGCTCGACGAGATCGACGTTCAAATATCGGCTATGGATGAGGACGGCGGAAAATTTCAGGATACGCTGGACACGCTCAATAAAAACATCGATTTTCTAGGCAAGAAATCGGAAGACCTGAGAAGACGATTCAACGAGACGGTACAGAAGGAACGCGCAGCATCCAATTTGTGTTCTGAAACACAACAGACGCTTGAAGCCGCGCGCCGCGAATATTCATCGAGCGCCGCGTCCGTTCGCCTGCTTGGTGATATGAAGGCCGCCTTTGAGGGCTATAACGACAGCGTGAAAAACCTCATGCTTGCGGGGAAAGCGGATAAGGAACTTGGCAGCCGGATCATCGGCACCGTAGCCGATGAAATGTCGGTACCCGCAGATTATGAAACAGCCGTGGAGGCTTGTCTCGGTGCGGCGCTGCAGAACGTGATCGTGAGCGACGAATACGACGCGAAGCAGCTGATTGCGTATCTTCGCCGTCAGAATCTTGGCCGCGTCACATTTCTGCCGCTTCAGGCACTGCGCCCGCGGTATCTATCGGCGGAAGAAAAAAGCAAGATCAACGAAGACGGCGTTATCGGTATTGCGAGTGAACTCGTGTCAACCCGCAGTGCGCAGAAGGCCGTAGACTTTTTGCTGGGACGCACGGTGATCGTGAAAGACAGCGATACCGCGATACGCGTGATGAGAAACTGCGGACAGGCATTCCGCGTGGTAACCACCGAGGGCGACGTGTTCAACCCGGGCGGCTCCATCACGGGCGGCAGCTTGCGCAGGGAAAGAAGCGGTCTCGTTTCGAGAGACCGGCGCGAAGAAGAATTAAGACAGCGAGAGCAAAAAAACCTGGAGCAGGTCAAGCAGCTTGAAGCCGCGCTGGAAGAACGAAAAGCACAGCGTGATGCCTTGCACGGAGAAATTGAACAGCTGCGTACCGCGCTGCACGATAACGAGATTGAATCCGCGACGAGCCGCGAAAAACGCGACGCGCTGGCCGTTGCGCTGGATGACACCAAAAAACGCAGTGACGCGCTGCTCAGCGAACGGCTTGAACTGCGGCTGAGCCGCAAGCAGATCGGTGAAGAAATTGCGCGGTATAACGCCTTGCAGAGCGATATCATCCAGTCGAGCGAATCGCGCAGCGAGGATTATAAACGGCTTGAAGATGAATATAATAAGAATGCCGCGCTGATCGAGCAATTAAAGCAGCGCCTGCATGATGCCGAATTGAAAAACGCTGAGCTTTTCCGGGAGAACACATCGGTCGTGGGTGATAATCTGCGCATCAGCTCGGAGCGTCAGGACACTGAACGCACACTCGCGGGACGCAGAAAGACGCTGGAGCTCAATGCCGAAAGTGAAGAAAACTTAAAGCAGATCAAGACGCAGCTGGAGGAAAAGCAGCGCGAAAAGCAAGCCATACTCGATGACTTAAAGCGCCGGCAGGGCGAAATGGCGCAGGGAAGAAGCGTATCACTCAAGGCCCTTTCCGATCTCGAAACGCGCATTGAACAGACGCGAAACGCGCTGACCGAGCTGGCCGAAAAGGTGATGCGTACCGGCTTTAACATTGAGAAAACGCAGGGAGATATCGAAGCCGCGCAGAACAGGCTTTGGGATACGCATCAATTGACGTACGCAAACGCTTTGTCTGAGCGCGAGGATATCGATATGACGGGCGCGCAGTCTGAAGCGGACCGAATACGTGAGCAGCTGCGGGACATGGGCAATGTCAATCCGGGGGCGATAGACGAATATGCGTCGCTCAATGAGCGCATGACGTCGCTGACGACACAGAAGGAAGATCTCGAAAAAGCCGAAGCCGATCTGCACAGGCTGATCGCTTCGCTTGTGACCGAGATGCGGCGCACGTTCCGTGAGAGCTTTGATTTAATCAACAAATATTTCGGAGAGACATTCAAAGAACTGTTTGATGGCGGCCGCGCGGAGCTGATGCTCGAAGAGGGCGAAGATATCATGGAATGCGGCATAGAGATTGTCGCGGAGCCGCCGGGCAAGAAGCTGCAGAAGATCACACTGCTTTCGGGCGGTGAAAAGGCGCTCACGGCCATCAGTCTGCTGTTTGCGCTGCTCAAGATCAACCCGTCGCCCGTGTGCATACTCGATGAGATTGACGCGGCGCTCGACGAAGCGAATGTGAGAAAGTTTGCCGAATCTCTTGAGAAGTATACGGAAACCATGCAGTTTATCGTAATCTCTCACAGAAAACCGACGATGGCCGTATGCAACAGCCTCTATGGCCTTGCGATGGAAGAAAAGGGCGTGTCTAAGCTGCTTTCGGTGCGGCTGGACAAGGAGAATATATGAGCATTTTTGATAAGATCAAGGGCGGTTTGCAAAAAACACGCGATAACATATCGTCGAAGGTGGGCAGCGTGCTCGCCTCATTCAAGAA